>JBJTSG010000062.1:0-6024 GCA_046076505.1 Erythrobacter sp.
CCACCACCGGCTGGCTCTCGACGATCGCGGCACCCTCGCCCGTCAACGCTTCGGCGAGATCGGAGGGCAAGTCGGGCACGTCCACACCCGCTGACAGCACCCCATCGAACCCCCGCTCCCCCGCATGGCGCAGCGACGCCGCTAGGCCTCCCAGAGGGCCCAGACCCGGCTCGGGCCAGTCGGGGAGGCACACGAACCCCGGCTCCTCGCGGCCGCACACCACCATCGCCTCGCACTGCGCGGCGAGCGCGGTCGCGACGCGATCGATCAGCCGCGCGCCCTTGTAGAGTGCCTGCGCCTTGTCGCTGCCGAACCGCCGCGCCTGCCCGCCGGCGAGGATCGCGCCGAGGAGCTTAATCGAAGGCCTCGGTCGCCTGCCCCTCGGCGTTGTAGACCGGACCTTCCGCATCGACCCGGTACTTGCGGCTCACCGCGCCCGTGATGCCGAACTTCCCGATGTGGTCGCGCATGCCGGTGTAGGCAGGGTCGCGGAAATGCGCGGCGAGATCCTCCTCGCTTTCCCACTCCTCGAAGACGTTCACCCGCGCAGGGTTCATGGAGCAGGCGCTCCAGTCGTAGTGGATGCACCCCTTCTCGGCGAGCGCCGCCTCGATATGCGGGCGGGCGGTCCTGAGGGCCTCCTCGCGCTGGGCGGGGTCGAGGTCGATCTGGGCGGAGATGACGATCTTGGCCATGGCCTCAGCCCTCCACGCCGAATTCGGCGACGATCCGGAACTTGCGGCTGGTGAACAGCCACCGGCCGTCGACCTTGCGCAATTCGTCCTCGTACAGACCGCCGACATGGCGCGCCTTGCCCTGCTTGGGCTTCAGGATTTCCTGCGTCTGGACGCGGGCTTTCGCCGTGTTTCCCGTGACTTCGATCATGCAGGGGACGCAGTGGAAGCTGACCGCCTCGAGCCCGCTCATGGCCCCGTTCCAGAAGGCGACGATCGCCTCCTTGCCGTGGGTCTGGTGGCCCATCAGGTCCCAGTTCGCATCCTCGGCCCAGACGCTCGCCCAAGTGCCGCTGTCGATCCGCACCACGCCGTCGGCATAGGTGCCGTTCAATTCCTGGATCGCCACGCGATCCTCGAGGGGTCCTGTGAACATCGTATCGCTCTCTCCTTGCCCGCGGCCCAAGGCCGCCCCCTGTAGGAAGCGGGCTATCGGCCCCGAGGGGCGGCAGGGACAATGCCCACTTTTGGGAAGGGTGGGGGAGCGGCGCGCCATGTTACTCGGCAGTCCGGAGAGGAGACACGTGATGGGACAATTGGAAGGCAAGGCCGCGGTCGTGCTCGGCGCGGCGTCGGAGGGGAACATGGGCCAGGCGATCGCCCGGCTCTTCGCCAAGGAAGGCGCGAAGGTGATGGTCGCGGGCCGCAAGGAGGCACCGCTGAAGGCGCTCGCCGAGACAATCGGTGGGGAATACGCCTTGTGCGACATCACCAGCCACCCGCAAGTCAACGCATTGGCGGACAAGGCGAAATCGACCTTCGGCCGGGTCGATATCGCGATCAACACCACCGGCTGGGGCCTGCTCGCCAGCCTCCTCGAGATCACCGAGGAGCAGCTCGACCAGATCTGCGCGCTCCAGTTCAAGGGGGTGCATCACTTCCTCCAGGCCTTCGTGCGCGTCATGTCCGAGCAGCAGCCGACCGGCGGCTCGCTGATCAGCCTGTCCTCGGCGACCACCAAGGCGATCATCTCGAACCACGCGGCCTATATCGGCACCAAGCGCGGCAGCGAGGCGCTGATCGAGTGTGTTGCCAATGATTACGGACACTTGGGGATCAAGGCGAACACCGTCTCGCCCGCCTTTACCGAGAGCCCCATGACCCACCAGAGCTTCGCCGTGCCCGGCCTCGTCGACGCTTTCCTGCCGCGCTATCCGCTGGGCAGGCTCAACACGGTCGAGGACGTCGCCCATGCCTGCCTGTGGCTGTGCACCGACACGGCCTTCATCACCGGGCAGAACATCCAGCCCAATGGCGGGCTCACCCTGAGGGGCAACCCGCAGGCCGGGGATGTTGCCGCGGCGGTCGGGGCGGCGATGGCGAAGCAGCAGGCGTGATTGCGCAAAGCAGCAATCTTCGGCGCGAAACAGCGCCGCTCGCTGGCACTTGAGGGGGGCTAAGAGGGGCTTGCCCGGGCCTTGAGGGGGTGTCCCAGGGGTCTTGCAGCCCCATGCCCCCCTTTGCACTTCAATATTGCGCGGTGCCCCCGTCAACGCTGATCTGCTGGCCGGTGATTCCGGCCCCTGCCTCGCTCGCCAGCAGCACCGCGACCGCGGCCACTTCCTCGACCGTGTTGGGGCGCTTGATCGCGGCTTCCTGCGCGAAGAGGTCGATCATCTCCTCGAACTCCAGCCCCATCGCCTTCGCGGTGGCGGGGCCATTGTTCCGGATGATGTCGGTGATGACGATGCCGGGGCAGATCGCGTTCACCGTCACCCCTTGCGCGCCCACCTCGCGCGCGAGGCTCTTGGTCATGCCGTTCACCGCGTGCTTGGCGGCGGAGTAGGCCGTCAGCACCGGCTTGCCGTGCTTGCCCTCCATCGAGGAGATGTTGATGATCCGCCCGTTGCCCTTCGCCAGCATCGTCGGCAGCGCGCGGCGGCTGGCCCAAAAGGTCGAGTAGACGTTCCACTTCATCGCCTCGTCGAAGGCGTGGTCGGAGAGGTTGACGAGCGGCTGCAAATCGCCCGCGCCGCCTGCGTTGTTCACAAGGATGTCGAGCGTCCCGAAATGCGCGGTCACCTGATCGACGAAGCCTTCGAGGTCCGGCTGGCTCATCACGTCGCCGGCGACGAAGATC
This sequence comes from Erythrobacter sp., assembly GCA_046076505.1. Taxonomy (GTDB): domain Bacteria; phylum Pseudomonadota; class Alphaproteobacteria; order Sphingomonadales; family Sphingomonadaceae; genus Erythrobacter. The sequence goes on from JBJTSG010000062.1 coordinate 2,815, forward strand.
GCGTTGTCGCCCGCCCCCAGCTCCTCGAGCACCTTGGCGCCCTTCGCGGGATTGCGGGCGAAGAGCGCGACCTTGGCGCCTTCCGCGAGGAACGCCTCGGCGATCCCGCGCCCCATGCCCGCGGTGCCCCCGGTGATCGCGGCGATTTTTCCGGCCAGTTTCATTGTGGTTCCTCTCGTCATTGCGAGGAGCCGCAGGCGACGTGGCAATCCAGATCGCCTTGCGAACCGCTCTGGATTGCCGCGCCGCTTCGCGGCTCGCAATGACGGCTTAAAGAGCATCGCGCATGCAAACGCACCTTGCCAAAATGACGGGTTGCCGCCTTGGGCCCCGAGGGCGTCTAACTTGACCCATGGGAGAGGTGGACGTCATCGTTCTGGGGACGGGTGCGGCCGGCATGGTCGCCGCGCTCGCGGCGCACGAGGCGGGCGCGAGCGTCGCGCTGGTCGAACGCTGGGACCGCGTCGGCGGCACCTCGGCGATTTCGGGCGGCGTGATCTGGGTGGCCGACAACCCTCGCATGCGCGCGGCGGGCATGGCGGACTCGCGCGAGGAGGCGCTCGCCTATTTCCGCAGCCTCGATCACGGCGATCTGGTCGACGAGACGCTCGAAGCCTTCGTCGACAAGGGGCCCGAGGCGCTCGCCTTTCTGGAAGGCGCAGGCGCGCTCTGTGTCTCGGTGCTCCCCGGCTATCCCGACTATTACCTCGACCGGCCCGGCGCGAAGCCGGAAGGCTCGCGCGCGCTCGACCATGATCTGTTCGATCTCAACGACCTCGGCGACTGGGCGGCGAGGATGTATGCCATCGAGGAGCCCAAACCGCTGATGCTGCGCGAGACGCCGCTGGGCGGCGCGACCGCCTTGCCGCCGCCCGAGGTGCTGGGCCAGCGCATGGCCGCGCGGCAATGCGGCTTCGGGCAGGCGATGGTGGCGCGGCTCCTCAAGGCCTGCCTGACCCGCGGCATCGAACCGATCCTCGGGGTGGAGACGAAGCGGCTCGTCAGGCACGGCGAGTGCATCACCGGGATCGAGGGCACCCGCGATGGTCAGCCCTTCGCGCTCCGTGCGCGGCGCGGCGTCATCATCGCGACCGGCGGCTTCGAATGGGACGAAGAGCTGCGCCAGACCTTCCTGCGCGGCCCCGTCACCGCGCCCGCCAGCCCGCCCACCGGCACCGGCGGGGGCCTCAAGCTGGCGATGGCGGCGGGCGCGAAGCTCGGCAACATGACGAGCGCGTGGTGGGCGCCGACCCTCGTCACCCCCGACGCGCCGTGGGCCACTGGCGAGAGCCGCGCGCAGATCATCCTCATCGAGCGCACCGTGCCGCATTCGATCATGGTCAACCGCTCAGGGCGGCGCTTCTGCAACGAGGCGGCGAATTATTCGGCCTTGGGCGGCGTGTTCCACCGCTTCGATCCCGCCACCTACGATTACGAGAACCTTCCCGCATATCTGATTTTCGACGCGCAGTATGCCGCGCGCTATCCGCTAGGGACACGCCAGCCGGGGCAGCCGATGCCGAAGTGGGTGATGCGCGCCGACACGCTGGAGGGGCTGGCGGCGCAGATCGGCCTCGATGCCGCGGCGCTGGCGGAGACCGTCGCGCGCTTCAACGCCCATGCCGATGAAGGGCACGATCCCGATTTCGGGCGGGGAACCAGCGCCTACGATCATTTCTATGGCGACCGCTCGCGCGAAGGCACGGCGGTCACGCTGGGAGCGATCCGCGATGCGCCGTTCTATGCGGTGGAGATCGCCTCGGGCCTGCTCGGCACCAATGGCGGCCCGCGTACCGATGGTCAGGCGCGCATCCTCGGCCATGACGGCGCGCCAATCCCGGGGCTCTTGGGCGCGGGCAACGCCATCGCCTGCCCGACGGGCGGGATCTATGCGGGCGCGGGGGGCACGCTCGGCCCGGCGCTAACCTTCGGGTATATCGCGGGGCGCACGGCGGCCTTGGCGAACAGATAGCCCGTCGTTGCGAGCGGCGAAGCCGCGCGGCAATCCAGAGCGTTACGCGGGCCGCTCTGGATTGCCGCGTCGCCTGCGGCTCCTCGCAATGACGAAGGAGGCCTAATCCCCCAGCCACCGATCAATCGTATCGTGGAAGAAGCGCACCCGCGCCTCCTGCCCGGCGAGGTGGCCGCCCCTGTAGCCGCGCGAGCGCAGGCCCCTCTGCTGCTCGCTCCAGATCGACACGTCCTGGTCGATGCCGGGGCCGCAGGACAGCTCGCCCACGCGCCCACGCTGATGCTCGACCTTGGCGGTGCGGTCGACCTCCTGGCCCATCGAGTAGCTGAAGTAGCGATCCTGCCCTTCCGGGAACCACGTGAAGTACCACATGTCGAAGAAGCACTTCTCGGGGTCGGTCGGGTGCGGGTCGGCGCGCAGCCAGATGCAGCCGTCGGGCTTGAGGCTGAAGCTGATGTTGGGGAAGATCGTGTAGTGGAAATGGTCGGTGAGCTGGGCATCGTGGAAATGCGCGAAGTCGTAGCCCATCTCGGTGCCCTTCGCGCGCTTTGCCCGTTGCAAGGCCTCGCGGGTCCTTAGCGGATCATCGCGGAAATCCTCTGGGTCGAGGCCCCAATAGGTGAGTTCGCGGCTCATCATCTGGAGCACGGTGTCGGTGTGGCCGCGCAAGGAACGCGCGGGGCGTGATCCGGGCATGAACATGCGCGCATGCCCGTGCGGCGCGTAGAGGTCGAACTGGCACTCGCGGTAGGACTGCTCCATCACGAAGCGGGTCTGCGGGTGGACGAAGGGGAGGTGGTAGGACTCGTTGAAGTTGTCCTGCACGCACTTCCAGTTCCAGTCGCCCTCGAGCGTGACCCAGTGGGTGCGGTGCATTTGCTCCATCTTGTAGAGTTCGAGCTGCGGGCCGACGGGGCCAAGGTGCTCGGCGAGCGGTGCGGCGGCGGAATCGAGATTGACCCAGACGAAGCCCGCGAAGACCTCGCACCGGACCTCCTCCAGCCTGATTTTCCCGCATGGCGAGCCGCCCGCGAAATCCTCGGGGCAGGGGACGAAATTGAGCTCCCCTTCGCTGGTGAAGCGCCAGCCGTGGTAGGAGCAGGCGAGGCGCTTGGCGTGGCCCTCCTCCTCCATGACGAGGCGTTTCCCGCGATGCGGGCAGACATTGTAGAAGGCGCGCACGGCGCCATCCTCGCCGCGCGTGACGAGGATGCTTTCGCGGCCGATCTCGTAGGTGA
>JBJTSG010000063.1:0-3971 GCA_046076505.1 Erythrobacter sp.
GCGGGCCATCTCGTCCGGCGCGCGGTCGATATAGTCCTGCAGCACATTGTCGAGGAAGCGCATCACGTCCTCGATGAACTGCTTGTCGCCCTTCCACTCCTCCCAGGTTTCCAGGTTCAGCGAGGACAGGCAGCACACCGCGGTGCGGTCGTTGCCGAGGTGGTCGATGCCGGTCGGCAGGGTGATTTCCGAGCACAGGTTCGAGGTCGAGACCTTGAGGCCGAGATCGCGGTGATGCTTGGGCATCATGCGGTTCACGGTGTCGGAGAAGACGATGTAGGGCTCGCCGGTCGCAAGCCGGGTCTCGACCAGCTTCTGGAACAGCGAGCGCGCGTCGACCTTGCCGCGGACGGAACCGTCACGCGGGCTCTTCAGCTCGAACTCCGCGCCCTCGCGCACCGCCTGCATGAACTCGTCGGTGACGAGCACGCCGTGGTGGAGGTTCAGCGCCTTGCGGTTGAAGTCGCCCGAGGGCTTCCTGATCTCGAGGAACTCCTCGATTTCGGGGTGCGAGATGTCGAGGTAGCAGGCGGCCGAACCGCGCCGCAGCGAGCCCTGCGAAATCGCGAGGGTCAGCGAGTCCATGACGCGGACGAAGGGGATGATCCCGCTGGTCTTGCCGTTGAGGCCGACCGGCTCGCCGATCCCGCGCACGTTGCCCCAGTAGGTGCCGATCCCGCCGCCCTTCGAGGCGAGCCAGACGTTCTCGTTCCAGGTGCCGACGATCCCCTCGAGGCTGTCCTCGACCGAGTTGAGGTAGCACGAGATCGGCAGGCCGCGGCTGGTGCCGCCGTTCGACAGCACCGGGGTCGCGGGCATGAACCACAGGTTCGAGATGTAGTCGTAGAGCCGCTGGGCATGCGCCTCGTCGTCGGCATAGGCGTCGGCCACGCGGGCGAAGAGGTCCTGGTAGGTCTCGCCGGGCAGCAGGTAGCGGTCGGTCAGCGTCTCCTTGCCGAAATCGGTGAGGTTCGCATCGCGCGCCGCATCGGTGCGGATCGCGAAGCGGCGGTCGTTGACCTTCTTGCTGTCGGTCTTGGCGGCGCTCTTCATGGCCTCGGCCATGGCGCCAGCGAGCGCTTCGCCGGCCTTGGCGGCGATCAGGCTGTCGGAGCCGGTATCACTCGTCTTCATCGTCACAGCCTTTTCTTCCTTCGCGCCCGCTTTGCCCCCTGCCGCCGGCGCACCCGCTTCCACCTCGTCGGTCACATCGTCCGGCACGTTTTCGCTCGCCTTGAAATCCATATGTCGCCCACCTTGTCCCCCGAATCGGCATCATCGCACACCTACGACACATAGGCCGATGTTCCGATTCTGTTCTATACCGGCCAGTCCACAGACTTGCCAACAACCCGCTCCCGAAGACGGTCCTGCCGGCAGGTCGTCCGACCCGGTTCGGGCACGCCCCTACCCCGGCGCCGCAGCGAATCCCCCTTGTCGTACCCTCTGGCGGGGCGGCGGGGTTTCACCATGGCTTGGGGGTCCGATTTGCGCCGAACCACTAGATGATGAATCAGCCGGGAATCTGCGTCAACGCCCGATTAAGCCCTTACTTACCATTCGCCGGCGTCGCGAAGGCGTCACAAACCCGCGACGCGTGGAGCAAGCTTGAGTCGCGGACCCCGCAAGCCCCAAATTGAATCTGTGAAGAAAAATATGGTGATTGAATCATTCGAATCCACCCGTGAATCTTTTGCACGGGCTGGCGTTGGAATGTTGCGCGGACGAGGGTGTTCGCCGTGTTGATTGCACGGGACCATGTGGCACTTTGCCAAGGTGCTGAACGCAAGGGGGTGGCATGAAGTTCGGGCGCAGGATTTCGGCAGCGGTGGCGGCCGCCGTGGTGCTTCTTCCTTCGATCGCCCCGGCAGAGGAGACCCCGCCGCCTCAGGAAGACGCGGCGCTGCTCGCCTATGCCGATACCAGCCGCTCCGTCACGCTCTCGGACGGACGGCGCATCCATCTCACCTGCATGGGCGAGGGGGCGCCGACAGTCATCCTCGCCGCGGGGGCAGGAAACTGGGGCGCGTCATGGAAGAAGGTGCAGCCCGAAATCGCAAAGCGGACGCGGGTGTGCGCCTGGGATCGCGCCGGATACGGGCTGAGCGATGCAAGCCCCGTCCGCCAGACCATCCTCGCCACCACCGCAGACCTCGCCGAGGCGCTCGACCGGAGCGGCCTTCCCGGGTCCTTCGTGATGGTCGGCCACTCGCTTGCCGGGCTCGAGCTGCTGTTGCTCGCCGACCGGATGCCGCAGCGCATCGCCGGGATGGTGCTGGTCGATCCGAGCATCCCCGGACAAGCCGCCAAAATCGCAGCCGTCGCCCCGCAGACCGCGCGCTTCATGGAGGCTTTCCAGGCGCAGATCCTTGCCTATGTGCGCGGCTGCGCTGACGCCCTTTCGAGCGGCAAGCTCACCCCCGGGGGAGCGGATCCTGACGGTTGCCTCGCCTATCCGCCCGAAGTGCCGGCTGCCCTGCGCGACGCCCTCGTCCGGGCCGATATGCAGCCGGGCCGCTTCGCGACGGCGGCATCCTTCACCGACGCGATGCATGAGGAAATGGCGCTCGCGGTGAACCCCCGCCGCGACCTCGGGGCGATGCCGCTGATCGTGCTGACCGCCGCCGAACCGCCCGATTTCCCGCCGGACACGCCGCAGGCGGTGACTGACGAGGTTCAGGCGGTGACGGTCGTCTTCCGCGCGGGGCATGAGGAGATCGCTCGCCTCTCCACCCGCGGCGTGCAGCGCGTCGTGCCCGGCACGAGCCACAACATCCAGCAAATCAGGCCGGAGGCCGTGGTTTCCGCCGTCTCGGAACTCGTCGATACCGTGAGGGCCGAGGCGCGGGCAGATTAGCGGCCCCGCCTCAGGCACGCTCCTCGATCGGATCGGCGGGGCGGCGTTCTTCGTAGTCGAATACCGCGGGCTGCTTGCGCAGCGGTGACACCCGCACGCCCTCGGCCTCGAGCAGCGCCTGCTGCGCTTCGGTGCCACCGGGGTATTTGGGGTTGAGGAACCCGCCCTTCTTCAGCACCCGCCACCAAGGGGTCAGCTGGTCATCGGGGAGCACCGGGCGCTGTTCCTCGGCAGCGCGGGCGGCCATGTTCAGGAAGATCGCGGTCGAGACCGGGCAGGCGACCGCCACCTGGTGCCGCCGCGCCAGCGCCTGCCGCAGGTCGTCGAGCGTGACGATCTCGCCCGGCTTCAGGGTGCGCACCAGCGCGTTGACCTCGGCCGGGCTGGACACGACCATCGCCCCGCCCGCCGCTTCGCGGTAGCCCGGGGCACCCGGCGGGATCATGTGGACGATGTGCGGCTCGCGGCCATTGTTCAGATGGTCGAGAGCGGTCTTGCGCTTGGCCATACGGTCTCCTCCTGATTTGCTGCCGGTGTATCGCGGGCGGAGACAGGGGAGAATAAGCGTGCTTTGTTCCCGCTTTACCCCGCCCCCTCCGCAATCGCCTGCGCGGTCTTGTAGTCGGGTTTGCCGTTGTTGAGCCGCAGCGATTGCGCGGTGAACACGTAGAGCCGCGGGATCTTGTAGCCGGCGAGGCCGGCGCGGGCATGGGCGTCGAGCGCGGTCTCGTCGACCTCGCCCTCCGGCTGCACCACCGCGACCACCTTGCGCCCGAAGCGCGGGTCGGGGAGGCTGACGACGCGCACGTCCTTGACCGCCGGGTGTTCGAGCAGCACCGCCTCGACCTCCTCGGGGAAGACTTTCTCGCCCCCGGTGTTGATGCACATGTTGTCGCGGCCGATGAATTCGAGGGTGCCGTCTGCGGCCCAGCGCGCGCGGTCGCCGGTCATAAGCCAGCGCCGGCCGTCGATGACGGGGAAGGTCTGGGCGTTTTTCTCGTCCTCGCCGAGGTAGCCGAGCGGCAGCGGGACGGTGCGCGCAACAATGCCGACACCCTCAGTGCCCCGCACCACCTCTCGAAAGTTTTCTTCGAAAAGACACCGTTCCAGCCCC
>JBJTSG010000064.1:0-3243 GCA_046076505.1 Erythrobacter sp.
GCCGCTTCCTCCGCCTCGCCTTCACACTGCACCACCGCCACCACCTTGCGCCCGAACCTCGGGTCGGGGAGGCTCCCCACCCGCACGTCCTTGACCGCCGGGTGGCCCATCAGCACCGCCTCGACTTCCTCGGGGAAGACCTTCTCGCCCCCGGTGTTGATGCACATGTTGTCGCGGCCGATGAATTCGAGGCTCCCGTCCGCCGCCCAACGCGCGCGGTCGCCGGTCATCAGCCAGCGTTGCCCGCCGATCACCGGGAAGGTCGCCGCGTTCTTCGCGTCCTCGCCGAGGTAGCCCAATGGCAGCGGCCCGGTGCGCGCGACGATGCCGACGCCTTCAGTGCCCGGCGCGATCTCGCGAAGGTTCTCGTCGAACAGCCGCGTCTCGCGCCCCGGGCCGGGGAGGGGCTGGAACTTGCCCCCGCCGCTCGATCCCTGTGCAGTCGTGATGACGATCCCGGTGCCCGAACTTTCCGAAGAACCGAGCGCGTCGACGATCATCAGATGCGGCGCGTGGGCAAGGATGCGTGCCTTCAGCGCCGGCGAGAACACCGCGCCCGAGGAGGTGAGGCTTCTGAGCGAGGCGAGCACCTCCGCGCCGTGCCCCCCTTTTTCCTTGGCACGCGCGTCGAGGCGGTCGGCGATCGGCAGGGCGAAGGCATCGCCGACGATGAAGGCGCCGCGCGCCCCGAGCCGCTTGATCTCATCGAGCGCAAGGTCGGCGTCGAACTTCGGCGCGGGCAGCAGCGCGAGCGTACCGCCCTTCAAGAGATGGATCAGCGCGGTGAACTGCCCCGCGCCGTGCATCAGCGGCGAGAGCAGCAGCAGCGGCGAGGTGCTCGCCGGGTGCCCGGGGCCGATCCGCGCGGCTTCGGCGACCTGTTCATAGAGGCTCGTCACCACCAGCGGCGGCGTCCCTGGGGGGCGTTGCCACACGCCGATGTTGAACGCGCCCCAGGCCTCGCGCATCGGCCACATCACCGCCTTGGGCATCCCCGTGGTGCCGCCCGTGGCGGTGAGGAACAGCGCGTCGGGGTCGTCGTGAACGGCGAAACCGGCAGGAACCTCGCTCGCGCAGAGCGCCGCCCAGTCCGCGCTGCCCACGTCGATGGTCGGCGCGCCCGCCGACATCGCCTCGCGCGCGGCCTCGGCGAAGTCGCTTGTCGCGAACAGCGCCTTCATCCCGAACCGGGTGCAGATGTCGGCAAGTTCGCGCAGCCGGTAGTGGTAGTTGACGTTGACCGGCACCACGCCGGCCTTGGCGCAGCCGAACCAGGCGAGGAGGTATTCGGGCGTGTTGCGCAGCATCTGCCCGGCGATGTCACCGGCAACCAGGCCGCGCGCCTTCAGCCCGGCGGCGATCCGGTCGGTCACCGCATCGAGCTCGCCCCAGGTCACGACCCGTTCCCCATGCACCAGCGCCGGCCGCCCGGGCTCGATCGCGCCGGCCAAGGCCTTCAACACACACCCGAAATTCGCGCCCCCGAACACCATCCGCAACGCTCTCCCTTTCGCCCTCTCGCTAGCCCCGGCAGGCCTTGCGTTCCCCTACGTAAATGATGAAGACAATCGGAAAAATTGCGCTAGGTTGCCGACTCAGAAAACAATCGAGAGGAGCCAGGCCGCACAATGGCTACGAATGTTGTCGAATTGCGCACGCCCCAGGGACGCGAGTCGCTCGAGCAGATGCTCGCCGCCGTCACGATCACCTGCCCCGAGGACATCCACGATGCGGCCGTGAACCTCGCCCGCATCGCGCAGGAGCGGGGGATGCAGATCGCGGTGTGCGACGACATCTCCTCCAAGGAACCGATGGTCGATGCCGACGGCACGATCCTCAACGCCGACATCTTCCGCTGGCTGGACGACGGCGCGCGTTGGTGGGAGGACCACCGCCTCGCCCTGCATTCGCCCCTGCCCCGCGCCTGCCGCTACGAGAGCGAGCCCTTCTGGGTGAACCGCAACGGCTTCAACACCCGCTGGCGCAACCACTACCTCGCCGAGATCGACCTTGCCGATTTCGAGCGCCGCGCGCTGTGCAAGGCGGCGATCGTCATCCCCACCCACCTGCCCTTCGGCCAGATTTCTGCCTCGAGCTTCATCAGCTGCGACCGCAGCAAGGAGGACCTCAGCCAAGAATTCGCCGAATACGGCGCGCTCTTCGCAATGGTCACCCGCTGCTTCGTCGCCGGCTACGTCCAGGCCAACCGCACCAAGCGGCGTATCCCTTCAGACTGCGTGCTCTCCAAGCGCGAGGTCGAGTGCCTGCGCTGGGCGGCGATCGGCAAGACCGACAAGGAGATCAGCATGATCCTCAACCGGTCGCACGCCACGATCCGCTACCACATCCACCGCGCGGGCGAGAAGCTCGACAGCGTGAACCGCGCGCAGACGATCTTCAAGGCCGGGCAGCTGGGTTACCTCGGCGCGAGCGACTGAGCGACCGCAAGGGCAGGGTTGGGCAGCCGATCATGAGAAAGATGCTCCCGGTGCTGGGCTTGCTCGCCCTTTGGGGCTGCTCCGACAGCAGCGAAGTCGAGAAACTCCGGCGACAGAATGCCGAATTGAGGCTCAAGGTGACCTCGCTCGAGTACTCGAATTCCCAGCTTCTGGCAGAGTTGCGGCGCAGCCAAGGTCGCTCTCCACTTGCATCGACGGAGGCCCTTGAGGCGGAGGCCAACGACGCCGTTCGGCGAGCGAATGCCAAGTTCAACAAGAGGATGGCGGACTTGGTCAGCGGCGAAGTTCCGCCGCCTGAAGGCTTCTGAGGCGGGCGGCACGCAGACGCAGCATCGTCCCTACCCGTTTCACCCCAGCCTTCTCAGCGGCTCGCTGCCGTCCCAGCCCACGCCCGCCGCCTTGATCATCCCGAACAGGTCCGGCCCGTCCTTGGCCTGCTGGAGGATTTCCACCAGCGTCCCCGGCCCGCCGCCGGCATCGACATAGATCGCCTTGCTGGTGCCGAAGGTGCCCTCGATCATCACCTCGGCGCCCTCCGCCTCGCACACCGCGCGGGCGTGGTCGATGTCGTCGACGAGGATGCACACGTGGTGGAGGCCGTTGCCGGTCGCGCCGTATTCGCCGGTGTAGATCGACGGGTGATCGTCGCGCGGGCGGATCAGCTCGATCTGCATGTCGCCCCAATAGGCGAGCGCGAGATCGAAGACGGCCGCGGTGGGCTCTCCGCGATACTTCATGCCCTCGAGGTGGATGCCTTCGATCATGTAGAACGGGCCGACCCCCA
>JBJTSG010000065.1:0-11431 GCA_046076505.1 Erythrobacter sp.
GTTCTCGCCGCCGCAAGCAAGGCTCAACTTCTTGCGCAGCTTGCAGATGAACACGTTGATGATCTTGAGTTCGGGCTCGTCCATCCCGCCATAGAGGTGGTTGAGGAACATTTCCTTGGTCAGCGTGGTGCCCTTGCGCAAGGACAGCAGCTCGAGCATCGCATATTCCTTGCCGGTGAGGTGCACGCGCGCACCATCAACTTCGACGGTCTTGGCATCGAGGTTCACAGCAAGCTTGCCGGTGCGGATCACCGACTGCGAATGGCCCTTCGAACGGCGCACCACGGCATAGATGCGGGCGACCAGCTCCTCGCGGTGGAAGGGCTTGGTCACGTAGTCGTCGGCGCCGAAGCCGAAGCTGCGGATCTTCGAATCCATCTCGGAGATGCCCGAGAGGATCAGCACCGGCGTCTGCACCTTGGCGACGCGCAGCTTCTTGAGCACGTCGTAGCCGTGCATGTCCGGCAGATTCAGGTCGAGCAGGATGATGTCGTAATCATACAGCTTGCCCAGATCGAGGCCTTCCTCGCCGAGGTCGGTCGAGTAGACGTTGAAGCCTTCGGTGGTGAGCATGAGCTCGATCGCCTTGGCGGTGGTCGGCTCGTCTTCGATCAGCAGAACGCGCATCGTAGTCCCCTGTCTTTACCCCTGGTAACCCCCGCTTAGGAGAGGTTGTCGCCTGTTAACCACGCCACTTCTCACCAAAAAAGGTTAATAAGAGATTTAAGACGTTAACTTTTTGAAGTGAGTCTTTCGAGTCACACCTCGCAGGGCCCGATTTCGCCAGGGACGATAGACCCCTAACGCCTTCGTGTCGCCTAGGAGAAAGGCTTAGGAAATGCTCGCCAGCTTCTTCGCCCGCCGCCGTTCCGCGCTTGAGCCGAGGCCGATCGCCTCGCGGTACTTGGCAACGGTGCGGCGGGCGAGATCGTAACCCTCTTTCTGAAGCATCTCGGCCAGCTGCTGGTCGGAAAGGATGTTCTTGGCGGTCTCGGCGTCGATGAGCGCCTTGATCCGTGCCTTGATCGCGGCCGACGACGCGCTGCCCTCGCCCTCGCCGCTTTCGCCGATGCGGCCGACCCCGCTGGTGAAGAAGTACTTGAGCTCGAAGGTCCCGCGCTCGCACCACAGGTACTTGTTGCTGGTGACGCGGCTCACCGTGCTCTCGTGCATGCCGATCTGCTCGGCGACCTCGCGCAAGGTCAGCGGGCGCAGCTCGGAAACGCCGCGGCGGAAAAAGCCGTCCTGCTGCTTCACGATCTCGGCCGCGGTCTTGAGGATCGTCTTCTGGCGCTGGTCCAGTGCGCGGATCAGCCAGTGTGCGTCGGCGAGCTTCTCCTTGAGCCAGCCTTGCGAATCGCGACTGGTCGCCCCGGCGGTGAGTTCAAGATAGTAGCCGCGGTTGACGATCAGCTTGGGGAGCGTCTCTTCGTTGAGGGCGATGTCCCAGCCGCCGCCGCCGCTGGCGGTGACGAGGATGTCGGGCACCACCGCGCCCGCGTCGGAAGGCGCGAAGGCGAGGCCGGGGCGCGGGTTGTAGCTTCTGAGCTCCCTCAGCATGTCGGCGAAGTCCTCGTCGTCGACCCGGCACAGGCGCTTCAATCTGTCGATCTCTCCGCGCGCGACGAGCTCGAGGTTGCTGATCAGCGCCGCCATGCAGGGTTCGTAGCGGTCCGCTTCGCGCGCCTGGATGGCGATGCACTCGGACAGGGTGCGCGCACCCACGCCTGAGGGATCGAGCGACTGCACCAGCGTCAGCCCGGCCTCGGCCTCGTAGAGTTCGACGCCGAGATCCTCCGCGACCTCCTCGAGCGGCGCGGACAAGTATCCGGCGTCGTCGAGCAGGCCGATGATGTGGCGGGCGATGAAGGCGGTTCGCGGATCGTCGGTGAGCGCACCGACCTGGCCCTCGAGATGCTCGGCGAGCGTCACCTCGGCGGCACGCAGCTGCTCCCAGTCGGGCATCTCTCCGTCGCCCATCGAGCCGGTAGCCGCGCCCCATTCCGCATCCCGCGATGGGGCGGAGCCGTCCCCGGTGTCCCAGTCGCGGTCGACGGACGCGAGGTCGAGCGGCGCGTCGCCCTCGCCGCCGCCCGCCAGCATGAGCTGGTCGGCCGTCGCCTCCTCGCCCGCGGGCGCGGCGATCTCGATGCGCTCGGGCTCCGCGCCGGGTTCGGCCGGGCCGCCGGTGTCGAGCAGCGGGTTCGCTTCCAGCGCCTCGGAAATGAAGGTCTCGATCTCGAGATTGGAGGCCGCCAGCAGCTTGATCGCCTGCTGCAACTGCGGCGTCATCACCAGCGATTGCGTCTGCCGAAGGTCAAGGCGGGGGCCGAGCGCCATCGCTGCCGAACCCGCTAGAGGGTGAAGCTCTCACCGAGGTAGAGCCGCCGCACGTTCTCGTCGGCGACGAGCTCCTGCGGAGAGCCGGCGAACAGCACCTGCCCGCCGTAGATGATACAGGCGCGGTCGACGATATCGAGCGTCTCGCGCACGTTGTGGTCGGTGATCAGCACCCCGATGCCGCGCTGCTTCAGATCCTTCACCAGATCGCGGATGTCGCTGATCGAGAGCGGGTCGATGCCGGCGAAAGGCTCGTCAAGCAGCATGATCGAAGGCTTGGCGGCGAGCGCCCGGGCGATCTCGCAGCGGCGGCGTTCCCCTCCGGACAGCGCCATCGCGGGGGATTCGCGAAGCCGGGTGAGGCCGAACTCGTCGAGCAGGCGTTCGAGTTCGCGCGCGCGGACCTGCTTGTCCGGCTCGACCAGTTCAAGCACGCAGGCGATGTTCTGTTCGACCGTCATCCCGCGGAAAATGCTCGTCTCCTGCGGCAGGTAGCCGAGCCCGAGGATGGCGCGGCGGTACATCGGCAGCTTGGTGACGTCCTCGCCGTCCATCAGGATACGGCCCGAATCGGGCTTCACCAGCCCCATGATCGAATAGAAGCAGGTGGTCTTGCCCGCCCCGTTAGGGCCGAGCAGGCCGAGCACCTCGCCCTTGGCCACGGTGAGCGAGATGTCGGTCAGCACCGATCGCTTGTCGTAGCTCTTGGCGATCGAAATCACTTCGAGCCCGCTGCCAAGCGGTTGGGCGGCAGGCGCGGCGGCCGGGTCGGAAAGGGTGGCGGTGCTCATGGCCTCACGTCTTTAGCACCTGTGGCAGGGCAGAAAAGGGGCGCGAAGGGTTTGGCAGGATTTTTGCTTAGGGGCTGCCCCTGATCGCCGCCCGCCCACGAGCGGCTGATCAGCCCCTGCAACATCAGCGACTTGCATCGACCGGCTTACGTCCTGCGCAACAATCTGTCGGGAGCGCTCCTTCTGTTGCAACTTGGTGGGCACTTTGCGATACTGTCTGCCAGATGAACGGCCCCGGGGAGCGGCACGCATGGTGAAATCGGACAAGCAGGTCGCCGCCCTCGCGGAGCGTCGCACACGCGACTGGCGCAAGGCGATGAGCGATCATGTGGCCTATGGCCTGCTGGTCTACACCGCGCTGCAGATTTTCCTGACGATCAAGGCCCTGTCCGAAGGCACCTCGAGCACGCTGCCCTATCTGGCGCTGATCGTGCTGGTGGCGGGGATCATCCCGGTGTGCCGCTGGTTCGAGAAACGCTGGGCCGACCTTGACGACACCCAGGCCTTCGACCCCGCCTATGCCCCCGCCTTCAAGCGCGATGCGATGCTGCTGTGGTCGCTTGCCATCGGTTTGCCGGTTGTGCTGACCCTGCTGTTCAAGGCGGTATTGAGCATCTTCTGAGGCCGGGCAGGCCGCGCCCGGCCGGACTCACCCGCGCGGCGCGCCCGGGTGTTCCTTGTGCTCCACTTCGACCACGCCGGCCTGCTCCGCATTGTACCGATCAATCGATTCGATCAGCAGGCGTTCAGCTGTCGCCTTGCCTTCCCAGCCTTCGCACTTGACCCATTTGCCCGGTTCCAGATCCTTGTAATGGGTAAAGAAATGCTCGATCTGGTCGAGCAGGATCTTGGGCAGATCGGTGTATTCGGCGACGTCCTCGTAATAGGGGTGCACCTTGTTGACCGAGACGCACAGCAGCTTGGCATCGCCGCCGCCATCATCTTCCATCATCAGCACGCCGACCGGGCGAACGCGCACCACGCAGCCCGAAATGAAGGGCGAACGGGCGACGATCAACGCATCCATCGGGTCGCCATCTTCGGCCAGCGTATGCGGGATGAAGCCGTAGTTGCAGGGATAGCGCATCGGGGTGTGGAGGATGCGATCCACGAACAGCGCACCCGATTCCTTGTCGAATTCATACTTCACCGGCTCGCCGCCGAGCGGCACTTCGATGATGACATTGACATCATGCGGCGGGTTCACCCCGGTGGGGATCAGGTCGATGCGCATTGTGGTTCCCTGTTGGCTGGCCGGGCGGTGTCGCCTGCGACGGAAGACGGCAGCAAGGCTGCGTGGTCGCCGCCCTTAAAGCGTGTCGCAGGATTGCGAAAGGGGGCGCGTGGGCCTAATCGCGCGCGCCATGAGCAAGAAAACCCCGCAGGCCATTCGCGGCACTCAGGACATCTTCGGCCAGGATGCCGAGGCCTTCGCCTTCGTGGTCGAAATCTTCGAGCGCGTGCGGCGGCTCTACCGCTTCCGCCGGGTCGAAATGCCGGTGTTCGAGAAGACCGAGGTGTTCGCCCGCTCCTTGGGCGAGACCACCGATGTGGTGTCGAAGGAGATGTATTCCTTCGAAGACCGGGGTGGGGAATCGCTGACCCTGCGTCCGGAATTCACCGCCGGCATCGCCCGCGCATTTCTGACGAATGGCTGGCAGCAATATGCACCCTTGAAGGTCGCGACCCACGGCCCGCTGTTCCGCTACGAGCGCCCGCAAAAGGGCCGCTACCGCCAGTTCCACCAGATCGACGCCGAAGTGATCGGCGCGGGCGAGCCGCAGGCCGATGTCGAGCTGCTGGCGATGGCGGACCAGCTTCTGAAGGAGCTGGGCATCCATGACGTGACCCTCCACCTCAACACGCTGGGCGATGCGGAAAGCCGCGAGGCGTGGCGGGCGGCTTTAATCGACTACTTCCGCGCGGTGAAGGACCAGCTTTCGGAAGAATCGCAGGAGCGGCTGGAGAAGAACCCGCTTCGCATCCTCGATTCGAAGGACCCGAGGGACAAGCCGTTCCTGGCGGACGCGCCCAAGATCGACGCGTTTCTATCGGAGGAAGCGAGCGCCTTCTTCGCCGCTGTCACCAGCGGGCTGGATGCGGCGGGCGTGAAGTGGGTGCGCGCCGAAAGCCTGGTGCGCGGCCTCGATTATTACCGGCACACAGCCTTCGAATTCATCCCCGACGCGGGCAGCGCCTCGGCGGCCGCGCTGGGCTCGCAGAGCACGGTGCTGGGCGGCGGGCGCTATGACGGGCTGATGGAAAGCCTCGGCGGCGCGCCGACGCCTGCGGTGGGCTGGGCCGCGGGGATCGAGCGGCTGGCGATGCTGGTGGGGGCGCGGGAGGAGGCGGCTGCCGACCTCATCATCGTGGTCGAGGATGATGCGCGGCTCGCCGAGGCCATCGGGCTGATCTGCGATATTCGCAAGCGCGGCTTTACGGCTGAACTGATCGCCTCGGGATCGCCGCGCAAGCGTTACGACAAGGCGGTTAAGCGCGGAGCCGAGGTCATCCTTTCGCTGAGGCCCGAAATGGGTCACGGCATTACCACCGACAATCTCGAAGCAGGCGTTCTAGGCGTGCTCGGCGCTTATCGTTAGCCACCCTCGTCACCCTGAACTTGTTTCAGGGTCCATCGCGCCGCCTCCACCGCGGCCCGAAACGGCAAAATGGATGCTGAAACGCGTTCAGCATGACGAGCAAGAGAAACCAGAAATGCAAATCCCCCTCGAACGCCTTGACCAGATCGCGCACCGCTTTGCGGAGCTGGAAGCGCGCATGGCGTCCGGCACGCTCGAGGGCGAGGCCTTCGTGCGCGCCTCGCGTGACTATGCCGAGCTGGAGCCGGTGGCGAAGATCGCTGCCGAGGTGAAAGCCGCGCGGGAGGAAATGGCGGGGCTCACCGACATGCTCGCCGATCCCGAGATGAAGGCGATGGCGGAGGAGGAGCTGGCGAGCCTCAAGGCCACCCTCCCCGATCTCGAACGCCGCCTCGCCATCGCGCTGCTGCCGCGGGACAGCGCCGACTCCAAGCCCGCCATGCTCGAAATCCGCGCCGGCACCGGGGGCGATGAAGCCGCGCTCTTCGCTGCCAATCTCTACCGGATGTACGAGCGCTACGCCGCCGAGCAGGGCTGGCGCGTCGAGCCGGTCAGCATCGCCGCCTCGGACATCGGCGGGATCAAGGAAGTGATCGCCAACGTCACCGGCACCGGGGTCTTCGCCAAATTGAAGTTCGAAAGCGGCGTCCACCGCGTCCAGCGCGTGCCCGTCACCGAGAGCGGCGGGCGCATTCACACCTCGGCAGCGACCGTCGCGGTGCTGCCCGAGCCCGACGAGGTCGACATCGCGATCGAGGAGAAGGACCTCAAGATCGACGTCTACCGCGCATCCGGCGCGGGCGGCCAGCACGTCAACACCACCGATTCGGCGGTGCGCATCACCCACTTGCCGACCGGCACGGTCGTCACCTGTCAAGACGGGCGCAGCCAGCACAAGAACAAGGAAAAGGCGATGCAGGTGCTGCGCACGCGGCTCTACGACGCCCAGCGCGAGGCCACACAAGGCGCCGAGGCCGAGGCGAGAAAGGCGATGGTCGGCAGCGGGGACCGCTCCGAGCGCATCCGCACCTACAACTTTCCCCAGGGCCGCGTGACCGATCACCGCATCGGCCTGACCCTCCACAAGCTCGACGAGGTGCTCGCCGGGCCGGGTCTCGGCGAGCTGCTCGACGCGCTGATCGCCGAGGACGAGGGCAAGCGGCTGGCGGCGCTCGCGGAGTGATGACCGTTGGAGAAGCAATTCGCTCCGCAGCCGAGCGCCTGACCGAAACCAGTGATACGGCGCGGCTCGACGCAGAGCTGATGATGGCCCATGCGCTTGGCTTCACCCGCTCGGACATGCTGCTCAGGGCGATGCGCGACCCCGCTCCCGAAGGTTTCGCCGCGCTGGTCGAACGCCGGGCCGCGCACGAGCCGGTCGCCTACATCATTGGCGCGGCCGAGTTCTACGGCCTGACGTTCAAGGTAACTTCTGCCACCCTGATCCCGCGCGGCGACAGCGAGACGCTCGTCGAGGCGGCCTTGGCTCATGCCGGAGATCGGGGCCGTGCGATCGACCTCGGAACCGGCACCGGAGCGCTGCTGCTCGCCCTGCTGGCGAATCGGCAAGGCTGGCAAGGTGTCGGGATCGACGCTTCCCCAGGCGCACTCGCGGTTGCCGAGGCGAACGCCGCGGCGCTGGGCCTCGTCGACCGAAGCGCGTGGCACCTGAAAAGCTGGCACGATGGCGATTGGAAGGGCGACCTCGGCACCTTCGACATGATCCTCTGCAATCCGCCCTATGTTGAGGAGAACGCCGCGCTTGATCGCCAGGTGCGCGACTTCGAGCCCGCATCGGCGCTGTTCGCGGGGCCCGAGGGACTCGACGACTACCGCGCCCTCATCCCGCAGCTGCGCGACTTGATGAACCCCGGCGCGCTTGCGATCCTCGAAATCGGCGCGAGCCAGTCAGAACTGGTGAGTGCTCTCGCGGCAGCCTCGGGTTTCTCTGTAGAGCTGCGCCGCGATCTTGCGGGCCGGGCACGGGCCTTGCTGCTGTCTTGAGAGAAAAGCGCAGGCAAGGCTTGGCAAACGGGTTTCGCATCGCTACGTGTCAGCCAGGTCAGACGATCCGCGAAGGGCGCGGATGGCTGGGCCAAGCTCCTAAACTCAGCTGATACGGCCGTCAGGGCAATCCCCCGGCTGCGGAAGCGCGGAGCGCGCACCACGTCCCGGGACGGTCGGGCACATGGCGCATGGGCAAGGGGTCTGTGGACCGCGCGGCATTGAGTAACTCGCGCCAGGTCGCTGATAAGGAACAACTTCCTTGAATAACAATCGCAACAACCGGCGTCGTGGCCGTGGCAACCGCAACCAGGGCGGCAACGGCGCGCAATTGAACCGCATCGACAGCCGGGCCCGTGGCAATGCCCCGCAGATGCTCGACAAGTACAAGAAGCTTGCCCAGGACGCCCAGCACAATGGCGACCGCGTGCAGATGGAGTACTACCTCCAGTTCGCCGACCACTACTTCCGCGTGATCGCCGACAACAAGGCCCGGCAGGACGAGCAGCGCGGCGGTGGCCGCCGCCAGGACGAGCGCGCCGAGGTCGAAGACTTCGACGACGATTTCGACTTCGGCCGCCGCAGCGACCCGCCGGCCCGCTCGGTCTACGAGCAGAGCGAGCCCGCCACCGCCGAGGTGGTCGAAGGCGAACCGGGCCAGGAAGGCGAACCCTTCCTCGCCGAGGACCGTCAGGACGATCGCGAAAGCGGGCGTGACGACCGCCAGCGCGGCCAGCGCCGCCAGCGCAAGGACCGGGACGGTGGCCCGCGCGACGGCAACCGCGGCGAGAAGCGCGAGCGCGCCGAGCGGCCCGAGCGTGCGGATCGCACCGACGCCGCCAAGCCTGCCCGCAGCCGCAAGCCGCGCAAGGCGGATGACGAGCGCGGCGGGATCGACAGCTCGATCCTCCCGCCTTCGATCCGCGGCGACGATACGCCCACTGGTTCCGGCGACAGCGACGGCGCGCTCGAAACCGTCGAGTGAGACGTGTGACCGGGCGGCTGGCTGCGCTTGCGGCGCCGGCGCAGCGTCGCCCGGGCCTTACGGCCATCGCGCTCGGCCTGCTAGGCGCCTGCGCATACCCGCCGCTCCATCTCTGGCCGCTGGGCCTGCTGGCGCTCGCCGGCTTTGGCTGGCTTGTCCACGATGCGCCAACCTGGCGTAGCGCCGCCGTCCGCGGCTGGCTTTTCGGCTGGGCGCACCTGACCCTCGCGAACAACTGGATCGCGACCGCCTTCACCCACCAGGCGAAGATGCCCGAGGCGCTCGGCTGGGCCGCGGTGCCGCTGCTTTGCATCTATCTCGCGGTCTACCCGATGCTGGCGGCGCTCACCGCGCATTTCCTTGCGCGCAAGCGCCCGCTGTGGGCTTTCGGGCTGGTGCTCGCCGGCGCATGGACCGTCACCGAGTGGCTGCGGGGCTGGGTGTTCACCGGCTACCCTTGGCCGCCGGTCGGGCTTATGCTGCTGGGCGGCTGGGAGCGGCCCGGTCTCGCTTGGCTCCTGCCATCGACCGGTACCTACGCTTTCTCTGGCCTGACGATGCTGATCGCGGCGCTAACGCTCGACAGCGCGCTGCGGCGCAACTGGGCCGGCGTGATCCTGCCGTTCGCCTACCTGGTCTTCATCATGAGCGTGCCGGGTCCGCAGCCTCCGCGCGATTCGACTCTCCGCTACACCCTCGTCCAGCCCTACCTTCCCCAGGCGGAGCTCAACGATCCTTCGAAGTACGAGGAGCAGTTCGTGCGGCTCACCCGCCTTACTGCGCCCGGCCGCGACCGGTCGCGCATCGTGCTGTGGCCCGAGAGCGCGATCCCCGACTTCCTCGAGGACGGCTATCCCGAGCCCTATTACTTCGAGGCCACCGCCGAGGGCGATCCGGCCTTCGCCCGGCGTCGCATCGGCACGGTGATCGGTCCGAAGTCGACGCTCCTCACCGGGGTGGTGAACCTCAATTTCGGCAAGCGGGCGGACGGCACCCCGCGCCTCGTCAGCGCGCGCAATTCCGTGATGGGGCTCAACGGCGCAGGCCGCATCCTCGCGGGCTACGACAAGGCGCATCTCGTGCCCTATGGCGAATACCTGCCGCTGCGTCCGCTATTGGAACCGCTCGGCATCTCGCGCCTCGTTGCAGGCAGCATCGAATATGTGCCCGGCCCCGGCCCGCGGACTCTCGATCTAGGACCGCAGGGGAAGGTCGGGGTGCAGATCTGCTACGAAATCGTCTTCTCGGGCGAGGTCACCACTCTCGCCAATCGTCCCGATTACCTCTTCAACCCTTCCAACGACGGCTGGTTCGGCGCCTGGGGCTCGCCGCAGTTCGTGGGCCAGGCACGGATGCGCGCGATCGAGGAGGGGCTGCCGGTGATCCGTTCGACCACCACCGGGATCAGCGCGGTCATCGACGCCGACGGCGTTGTTCGCCAGGCGATCGGCACGGGCAAGGCGGGCTCGGTCGAGGGCTTCGTCCCCGCGGCCAAACCGCCGACGCTGTTCGCCCGCTTCGGCAACGCGCTCGCGCTCGCCTGGGCGGCGCTGTTCGTGGTCCTCGGGCTTGCGATGCCGAGAGTGCTTGCGCTCGGCACGCCGCGCGGCTAGTGCGGAACCCCAGAAGCGGGACATAAAGGTTTCCTTATATCTCTATAAGGTGCCCTATCCCGCTGTAGAACCGCACTTTCAGCCCCGGGGGAACCCATGCGCCACAACTACCTGTTTACCTCCGAAAGCGTTTCCGAAGGTCACCCCGACAAGGTCGCGGACCAGGTCTCGGACGCGATCGTCGACCTGTTCCTCTCCAAGGACCCGGAGGCGCGCATCGCCTGCGAAACCCTGACCACCACCCAGCTGGTGGTCCTGGCGGGCGAAATCCGCTGCAAGGGCGTCTACGAGAACGGCGAATGGGCGCCGGGCGCCAAGGAAGAGATCGAGAAGACCGTGCGCGAGACGGTCAAGCGCATCGGTTACGAGCAGGACGGCTTCCACTGGGAGAAGTTCGAATTCATCAACCGCCTGCACGGCCAGTCGGCGCACATCGCGCAAGGCGTGGACGCAGGCGAGAACAAGGATGAAGGCGCCGGCGACCAGGGCATCATGTTCGGCTACGCGACCGACGAGACCCCGGGCCTCATGCCCGCGACGCTCTACTACAGCCACAAGATCCTCGAGCGCATGGCCGCCGACCGCCACTCGGGCGCGGCGCCCTTCCTCGAGCCCGACGCCAAGAGCCAGGTGACCCTGCGCTATGAAGGCTCGGTGCCGGTCGCCGCGACTGCGGTGGTTGTGTCGACCCAGCACGCGCCGGGCTATGACGAAAACGATCCGGCCAAGCAGGCCGAGCTCGAAACGTATGTGAAGGGCGTGATCGCCGACGTGATCCCGGGACACCTCCTCGGCGAGACCGAATACTTCATCAACCCGACCGGCAGCTTCGAGATCGGCGGCCCTGACGGCGACGCCGGCCTCACCGGGCGGAAGATCATCGTCGACACCTACGGCGGCGCGGCCCCGCATGGCGGCGGCGCGTTCAGCGGCAAGGACCCGACCAAGGTCGACCGTTCGGCCGCCTACATCACCCGCTACCTCGCCAAGAACGCGGGGTCAGCCCGCCGAGCTTGGCGATGCCGAGGATCGCGGCTTCGATTGTGTCGTCGCCGACCGTGCCCGTCTCGTGGGTGTCGACATAGAGCGACAGCGGCT
>JBJTSG010000066.1:0-4644 GCA_046076505.1 Erythrobacter sp.
TCCCACACCCCCGCCGGGATGTCACCGCGCAGCAGGTGGAGCCAGCTTGCCCCCAGCCACAGCGCCGTCCCGCCGATCAGCGGCACCGCGCCCACGCTCAGCAGCTGGCCCCAGCGCGGCCAATAGGACGTCTTGCTCTCCCACTCGGCCCAGGCCTCGCCCATCAGCGCCTGCTTCTTGCCATCCTGCAACCGCGCGCCGACCAGCGCGAGGATGCCGATCGCGGCCGCGGTGATCGTCGTCCGCAGGCTCCAGAACAGCACAAGGTGCGAGATCGCCCACAGGCCGATCCCCCACATCATCGGGTGGCGGGTGACGCGGAACACGCCTTTTGGCTCGGCGCGGGCCTGGGCTTCGGCCTGCGGGGTGGGCAGCGCGGGGTTGCCGACCAGCGAGCCCGCCAGCAGGATCATCGCCGGCCAGGTGATGAGCGTCGCCGCGATCCAGCCCGCCTCGCCCGAACCCGGCAGGTCGCCGGTCGGCGCGGCCCTGAAGGCCAGCGCCACCCAGCCGAGCGTCGCGAAGCTCACAAGCGTGTAGGCGAGCTGGAAGCCCTTGGCGCCGAGCGCCCTCACCATGGCGCTGCGCAAGGGATGGGACATAGCGAAGTGCGAGCCGACGAAGGCAACGTTCGCCGCGGTCAGCGTGACGAGAGCGGTTTCCATGCAGGGAGGGTTACCATGCGCCAAGCCGCCCTACCAGAGTGGCAGGTCGCGTCAGGCCGCGATCCAGGAGGGGCGATGGTCGCCGCGCCACCACGACATCTTGCGCGCAGCTTGCCTGCTGCCGACCCTGCCTAGGGCTGGATCGCGATCAGTTCGACCTTGAAGACGAGCGTGGCGTCGCCCGGGATCGGCCCGCGGCCGGTGGGGCCATAGGCGAGGTCCGCGGGGATCGCGATCTCGATAGTCTCGCCGACGCCCATCTGCGGGATGGCGAGCTGCCAGCCGGGGACAAGGCGGTTCAGGGGGAAGGTCGCAGGTTGGCCGCGGGCATAGGAGCTGTCGAACACCGTGCCGTCGAGCAGCCGCCCCTCGTAATGCACGGTGACGACGTCATCGACCGTCGGCTTCTGCTGGGAGGCGAGATACTTGATCCAGCGCCAGCGCACCCCGCCTGCGATGAAGTGCCAGCCGTCCTCGGCCTTGAGGTTCAGGAGGTAAAGCTGTTGCTGCGCGTGCCACGCCGGGCTCTGCGCGTTGGTGTCGGGCGCGGCCTCGGTCCCTTGCGCCTGCACCGGTTGCAGCGCGAGCAGGAGCGAAGCCGGAAGGGCGGCAAGGAGGGGCTTCACGATCATCCGCGCACCTACCAGTCGTAGGCCTTGGGCCGCTGGCTCTCGTCGAGATCCTTGTAGCGGTCCCGCAGGCGGGTCTGGTGGTTGGTAAGGTCCTGTTGCACCCCGCCGATATACACCCGCGTCGGGACAGTGCCGAGCTCGAGCGGATCGCCGTCCCAGATCACCACGTCGCCGAGCGCGCCAGGCTTGAGCACGCCCGCCTTGCCGCCCATGCCGGCGATATCGGCCGGGACCGAGCTGATCGCGGCAAAGGCCTGGTCCCAGCTCAGGCCCGCTGCTCCCGGCAACTTGCCGAGCGCGACCAGATTGCCCGCAGTCTGCGTCAGGCGCCGCGCGTTCTGCTGGGCGGCGGCGTTGACCGCGACCTTCACGCCGGCGCGCTTGAGCCGACCGATGTTGCTTTCGGTGGCACCGAGCTGCTCGAAGGTTCCGGGCAGGTCGACGAGCCCGTTGGCGATCACCGGAACGCCCGCTGCGGCGATGTCGCTCGCCACAAGCCAGCCCTCGGTCGCGCCGACCAGCACGAGGTCGAGCTTCGGGAACTCCTGTTTCAGGGCGAGCACCGCGCGGATGTCGGCCATGCGCTCCGCATCGACGTAGAGCTTCTGCTTGCCCGTCACCACCGGCACCAGCGCCTCGGCGTCGAAGCGGCTGAGATAGACCGCATCGCCCTTGTCGATCGCGGTCGTCGCCGGAATGCCCGTCTTGCCGACCAGTGCCTGCGCCTCTCGCAAGGCGGCGCGCAGCAGCGCGTGGGCCGCGGGGCGCGAGCCCCCCGCGGCGGCAGCCCCCCCTCGCCCAGCACGATCATCTGGAAGGCGCGCGCCTGAACGACCGGGTCGGGGTCGCCGTCGAGGTCGATGATCGCGCCCTGCCCGGCAAAGATCGAGCCCGCCGGTTGCAGCGTCGTCGCCGCTCGGGTGATCCCGGCGGTCTTGTGGACGAGGATATGCTGCGAGGTAGGATTGATCGCCTTGGAGGCATCGAGCGCCGCGCTGAACGGAGTCTTGCCGGCCGAAATGTCGTTGGAATCGCTGACGGCGCCAACGTCGGCAAGGCCGAGCGTGGTGATCGTCGCGAAGAGGCCGGGCGTGACGAAAGCGCCCTTCGCATCGACCGTCTGTCCGCCCGCGGGCGCGCCCGCTGCGGGGCCGGCATAGACGACAGTCCCGCCGCGCACGGCCACTGTGCCGCCCTCAATCGGGGCCGAGCCGTCGCCGATCACGAGCCGGGCGTTGGTGATGGTCAGGTCCTGCGCCAAGGCAGGGGCGGAGGCGGCGAGGGCGATGGCGCTGGCCGCAGGGGCAAGGAGGCGCGTCATTTCACATCTCCTTCGCCGGGCTGGCCGAGCTCGAAGTCGCTCACCGGCCGTGTCTTGGGGTTCATCGCGTCGAACATCAGCGCGCCGTCGATCCACACCTTCTCGGGACGCGAATAGACACTGAGCGGATCGCCGTTCCACAGCACCACGTCGGCCATCTTGCCGACCTCGAGGCTGCCGGTCTTGTCGGCGATGCCCATGGCCTTGGCTGGATTATAGGTGATCCAGGAGATCACTGCGGCATCGGGGATGTCGATCCCGATGCGCAGGCCCGCCTTCTGCGCCTTGCGCGCTTCCTGGTTGAGCCGCTGGATGTCGTTCTCGTCATCCGAGTGGATCACCACGCAGGCCCCCTCGCGCTGGAGGAACGCCGCGTTCTCCTGGATGCCGTCGTAGCTCTCCATCTTGAAGCCGTACCAGTCGGCCCAGATCGCCGAGCAGACGTCGTTTTCCTTGAGAAGATCGCCGATCTTGTAGGCTTCGACCGCGTGGTGGAAGGCAGCGACCTTGTAGCCCATCTCCTTGGCCATATCGAGCACCAGCGCCATCTCGTCGGCGCGGTAGCAGTGGTTCTGGATCAGGATCTCGCCGCGCAGCACGCCGGCAAGCGTTTCCTTGGCGAGGTCGCGCTTGGCCTTCGGATCGTTGGCGTATTCGATGGCGTCGAGCCAGGTCTGGCGGTTGACCGCGAAGTTGCCCATCCGGGTAGAGGGCATGCGCCCCTTGGAGCCATAGACCCGCTTGGGGTTCTCCCCGCAGGCCATCTTCATCGCATAGGGGGCGCCGGGGAACTTCATCCCCTGCATCGTGCGCGAGGGCACGTTCTTGAGCGTGACCGCGCGGCCGCCCATGAGGTTCGCCGAACCGGGGAGGATCTGCAAGGACGTGATGCCGCCGTTGGCGAGCGCGCGGGTGAAGCCGGGGTCCTGCGGCCACACCGAGTGCTCGGCCCACACCTCGGGCGTGGTGGGATCGGTTGCCTCGTTGCCGTCGGAGTGGGCGTCGACCCCGGGCGAAGGGTAGACGCCGAGGTGGGAGTGGATGTCGATGATGCCGGGCGTGACGAATTTGCCGGTGCCGTCGAAGACCGCGATGTCGGCCGGGATCGGGGTGTTCGGCCCGCCGACCGAGACGATCTTGCCGCCGGACATGAACACGACGCCGTTCTCGATCCTGCCGCCGCGCCCGTCGTAGATGGTCGCGCCGCGGATCGCGGTGGCGATGCCGGGATAGGGCTTGTAGGTCGAGGCGAAGACCGGGTCGCCTGCCTTGACTGCGGCAAGCGCCTTGTTGTCGGACTTGTCGGTGTTCGCCGAGGCGCTCGCCGGTTCCTTCGAGTCGCCGGTGGTGGCGCAGGCGGCGAGCGCCAGCGCGCTCACGAGCGTGACGAGCGTGCTCGCCCGTGCCCGGGTGGTTTTATCTGCAAACATGCAAACCTCGCGATATTCCGATCCCCGTGTGCGTTGGACCGGAAATCGCGAGGTTTGTCCATGGTGTTGGACGATAAATGTGTCCGGCGCGGGTTACTCGGCCGGGCGGGCAATGGCAGGGTAGCCCTCGTCGACGCCTTCGGGCTAGGGCGTGTCCTTGCCCAGCGTGTCGAGGTGCATCCACTTCTTCACCACCGGGCTGACCAGCAGCACTGCCACCGCCGCGCCGATCGCGATCCAGCCGAACAGTTCGTAGACATCGAGCAGGCCCTGCTTGGTCAGCTCGCCATCATGCCCGCCGGTCGCCTCGCCGATCTTGCCTGCGACGAAATTGCCGACCGCGGTCATGTAGAACCATGCTCCCATGATGAGGCTGGCGAGATATTTGGGCGCAAGCCGGTTCATCGCCGACAGGCCGACGGGGCTGAGACACAGTTCTGCCGTGGTGGCGACGAAATAATAGGCGAACACGAGAATGACCGGGGTCATCGCCGCAACGCCGTAGGCCTGCGCGCCCCACACCAGCACGAGGTTCGCAAAGCCCATCTGCGCCAGCGCCAACCCAAACTTGGCCGGAGCCGACGGCTCTTTGCCCC
>JBJTSG010000067.1:0-9777 GCA_046076505.1 Erythrobacter sp.
GGAGCTGCTCGCGCGCATCCGCGTCCATCTTGCGGGCGCGGGGGCCGCGGCGCGCAGCCGGCTCGCGCTGGAGCGCGCGGGCCGGAGCCTTGCGGCGGTCGATGCGGAAGGGACGCTGGTCTGGGCGACCCCGCAGGCCGAGGCGCTCCTGATGCGGATCGATCCCGACTGGAGCCCGGCGCGCAGCGTCTTGCCCGAAGGCCTCGCCGCGCCTGCCGCGGCCCTCGCCATCGCCGATCCCGGCCTGCCGCTCCGCGTGGCGCTGCGCGGAACCGAGGTGGAGCTTCAGCGGATCGCCGGCGAACGGGAGGGCGAAATCCTCCTGCGGCTTGCCGAGGCGCGCGAGGACGGCAAGCTCGCCGCGCTCCAGGATCATACCGGGCTGACCCGCCGCGAGGCCGAGGTGCTGCTGTGGGTGAGCTATGGCAAGACCAACAAGACGGTGAGCGAAATCCTCGGCATCTCCCCGCGCACCGTCAACAAGCACCTCGAACAGGTGTTCCGCAAGCTGGGCGTGGAAACCCGCGCGGCGGCGACGGGGATTGCGGTGCGGCTGATGAACGAGTGACCGCATTGGCGCGTTGCGACAAGACAAGCGCGTCGGGAACGGGCAAGCCTACGTCATTCTGACACTTCCTCGGCCACGCAAGGGGGGCCAGGCTGGGCACCGGAGGGGAAATACGCTAATCCTATTCTTGCGGGGTGCGGGCATGGCAGGTGTTCAGGTGGGCAAGCGGATCATCGGGGCGGATTCTCCCGTGACCGTCGGCTGGGAGAACATCCCCCGGGTCGAGGGCGGGCCGATCCGGCGTTTCGTCTTCACCTGGTTCCAGCCCGCGATGCTCTTCGCCGCGCTCGCCTTCTGGTACTACGCCCCCAACTGGCTCGCCGTCGCCTCCACCGCGATCGCGATCCGGCTCGGCTGGACGGTGCTGCTGCTCGCGCTCGAATGGGTGAACCCGCGCCACCGCAGCTGGCAGCTCACCTGGAAGGAGGGGGTGACCGACCTCTTCTACGTCGGGCTCGGCTTCACCGTCCTGCGCATGGTCGACACCTATATCGGCGACGGGGTGATCATCGGCGCGGTGCAGGACGCCTTCGACTGGAAGAAGGTGGGCTGGTTTACCGGCCTCCCGCTGCTGGTTCAGGCGGTGATCATCTCGATGATCTTCGACTTCGGCCAGTACTGGATGCACCGCGCGATGCACAACTGGCACCCGCTGTGGCTGACCCACGCGCCGCACCACTACATCACGCAATTGAACGTCCAGAAGGGCGCGGTCGGCAATCCGGTCGAGCTGTTCCTGATCGGCCTCGGCATCGGCGGGCTGTTCGACTTCCTGCCGCGCGCCTTCCTGCTGGCGGGTGCGATCGGGATGACGGTCGGGGTCTACCAGCACATCAACGTGCGCTTCAACACGCCCCGTTGGTGGCGCTTCGTCTTCAACACCACCGAGCATCATTCGGTGCACCACTCGCAGGACTACGAGGCGACCCGCAGCAATTACGGCGGCACCTGGATCATCTGGGACCGGATGTTCGGCACCTGCGTCGACGGCGAGGCCGAGGTGCTGGGCATGGAAGGCGGGCGGCGGATGACCATCGGCGAGACGATGGTCTTCCCCTTCCGCGAGGGATGGCGCGACGGGAAAGCGTGGCTCGCGCGGCGGTTCGGCGGGATGAAGGCGCCGGCTGCCGCCGGTCTCGAGCCCGCCGAGTGAGCGAGACGGCCGGAGCCGGGGGACCCTGGGACGCCGCAGCCGCGAGCGCGGGCGCGGCAGCCCGCCCGGCGCGCGGCTTCGCCATTCCCTTTATCGACCACATCTGGCGGGTGCGCGGCGAACTGCCGGTCGATCCGGCCCTCACCGCGGACGAGGCCTTCGCCCGGCTCGAACCGCTGATCGTGACCCCCGGCACCACTCTCCAGCGCGAGGGCGGGACGCTCGCCTATGCCAAGCACAACCCGGCTGCGCAGGACCCCTTCGCGACCTTCACCCGCGGGCGGCTGTGGATCGAGCGGGCCGGCGCGGGCGCGGTGCTGCGCTTCGAACTGTTCAGCCACGCGCTGCTGCTGTGCTTCCTCGCCCCGCTGCTGTTCCTCGGCTTTGCGCAGTTGGCGGTGAGCCTCAACGCCTACGAGAAGGCGAGCGAGGCGGCGGCGAGCGCGAAGGACAAGAAGGCCGAGGCAAAGACAAAGAAGGACAAGCCGGTGCGGGAGCTCAACCCGGTCGACAAGTTCCTCGGCGCGCCCGCACCCGAAGACCCGAACAAGAAGAAGGACAAGAAGGACGAGGAGGAGGAGGGCCGCCATGCGCCCGAGCCCGGCTACTTCCTCGCCGGCCTGTTCTTCGCGCTCTACCTCCTCGGCCGCTGGCTCGAGCCGTGGCTCGCGCGCCGGCGATTCAAGGCGGCGCTGGCAGTGACGGCTGCGGGTGTGCAGGGCGATGTCGCGGCGAGCGGCGTCGAGGCCCACCCCTAGCGCCGCTCAACGGCGCCCACACCCCCTTGACACCCCCTTCATGCCCCCCGTTTTCGCATGTTTGCGCAAAGCCGGGCGGTGCTGCGAGCGGCACGTTGCAACCCTTCGAGCCGCAAAGCGTAGTGTTGGTGCAGCGATTGCAATTGTAAGGCGCAGGCTAGGGGCTACTTGCAAGACACCATGTTCGAGAACCTCGACGCTTTGCTCCTCGCGCGGATCCAGTTCGCCTTCACAGTGAGCTTCCACTTCTTCTTCCCCGCCTTCTCGATTGGGCTGACGAGCTATCTTGCTGTTCTGGAAGGGCTTTGGCTGCGCACCGGCAAGTCGGTCTATCTCGATCTCTTCAAGTACTGGCTGAAGATCTTTGCCGTCGCCTTCGCGATGGGAGTCGTCTCGGGCATCGTCATGTCCTACCAGTTCGGAACGAACTGGGCGGTGTTTTCCGACAAGGCCGGACCCGTCATCGGCCCGCTGATGGCCTACGAGGTGCTGACCGCCTTCTTCCTGGAGGCGGGCTTCCTCGGCGTGATGCTGTTCGGCATGCAGAAGGTCGGCAAGCGGCTGCACTTCGCGGCCACGCTGATGGTCGCGCTGGGCACCTTCGTTTCGGCCTTCTGGATTCTCTCGGTCAATTCGTGGATGCAGACGCCGACCGGCTATCTCCTTGGCGAGAATGGACAATTCCTGCCGGGCGAGAGCTGGGCGGCGATCATCTTCAACCCGAGCTTCCCGTACCGCCTGGTTCACACGGTGATGGCCGCCTACCTCACCACCGCCTTCGTCGTGGGCGCGGTGGGGGCCTGGCACCTGCTCAAGGACAGGGCGAACCCGCACGCCCGGAAAATGTTCTCGATGGCCATGTGGATGGCGGCGATCGTCACCCCGGCGCAGATCTTCGCGGGCGACATGCACGGCCTCAACACGCTCGAGCACCAGCCCGCCAAGGTCATGGCGATGGAAGGGCACTACCAGTCGCACCCCGAGGGCGCGCCGCTGATCCTGTTCGGCATCCCCGACAGCGAAGCGAAGACCGTGCGCTATGCGATCGAGATCCCGAAGCTGTCGTCGCTGATTCTCAAGCACGAATTGAACGCCCCCCTGAAGGGCCTCGACAGCGTGCCCGACAATCTCGAGCCGCCGGTGCCGGTGGTGTTCTGGTCCTTTCGCGTCATGGTCGGCCTCGGCTTCGCGATGCTCGGCATCGGGCTTTGGAGCCTGTGGGGGCGGGTGCGCGGCACGCTCTATGACCTGCCCTGGCTCCACCGGGCTGCCGTCCTGATGGGGCCGAGCGGGTTTGCCGCGGTGCTCGCCGGGTGGATCACCACCGAGGTGGGGCGCCAGCCGTTCGTGATCTATGGCGTGCTGCGGACCGCCGAGGCCGCAAGCCCGCTCGCCGCGCCCGCGGTCGCGGCCTCGCTGCTCGCCTTCGTCCTTGTCTATTTCACCGTGTTCGGCATCGGGGTCTGGTACATCCTCAAGCTCATGGGCAAGGCCCCGCAGCCCGGCGAATACGGCGTCAAGCGCGGCGATGTCGGCCCGATCCGCACTGCCGGGATCACGCCGGGGCCGACGCAGAACCCGGGCGGCGCGGAGACGCTGCCGACCGAGGCCCCGGCCGCCGACAGGGAACCTGCATGATGGACCTCACGATCGTCTGGGCCTTCATCATCGCCTTTGCGGTCTTCGCCTATGTGGTGATGGACGGCTTCGACCTCGGGATCGGCATCCTCTTCCCGACCTTCCAGGCGGGCCGTGAGCGCGACCGGGCGATGAACTCGATCGCGCCGGTGTGGGACGGGAACGAGACCTGGCTGGTGCTGGGGGGAGGGGGGCTCTTCGCCGCCTTCCCGCTCGCCTATGCGGTGATCCTGCCCGCGACCTATCCGCTGATCATCGCCATGCTCTTGGGTCTCGTGTTCCGCGGGGTCGCCTTCGAATACCGCTGGCGCGATGCCTCGCACCAGAGGTTCTGGGACCTCGCCTTCACCGGCGGCTCGATCATGGCCGCGCTCGCGCAGGGCATGACATTGGGCGCGCTGCTGCAGGGCATCGACGTGGTCGACCGCGCCTATGCAGGAAGCTGGTTCGACTGGCTGACGCCCTACACGCTGCTGACCGGGCTCGGCACGGTTGCAGGCTATGCACTCCTCGGCGCGGCCTGGCTGATCTGGAAACTCGACGGCGAGGAACAGGCCCACGCGCGGAAACTCGCCATCCGCGCCGGCGCGGCAACCATCGTTCTGATGGGTTTCGTTAGCCTTTACAATGTCTTCCTGAACGCCGAATATGCCGAGCGCTGGCTGTCGGCACCCGAGATCTACTATGTCGCGCCCGTGCCGATCCTGACCGCCATCGTTGCCATCTCGATGTTGCGGGCGATCCAGAAGGAGCGCAATTCCAAACCCTTCTGGCTCGGGATCGCGCTGTTCTTCCTCGGCATGAGCGGCCTCGGCGTGACGATCTGGCCCTATGCCGTCCCCGAGAGCGTGACCATCTGGGAGGCGGCCGCGCCTTATCGCAGCCAGGCCTTCATGCTGGTCGGCGTGGCGCTCACCATGCCGCTGATCATCGCCTACACCGCCTGGGCCTATTGGGTGTTCCGCGGCAAGGTCGGGCATGAGGGCTATCACTGATGTTGGCCCCTCCCGAAAGGGAGCCGGAGGAGCCGCTATGGAAGCGCCTCCTGTGGATGGCATGCATCTGGGCCGCGAGCGTCGCGGTGCTCGGCGCGGTGGCCTTCATCATCCGCCTGTGGATCGCGCCGTGAGCGTCAAGGTCTGGTTCGACGGGGCGTGTCCGCTCTGCACCCGCGAGATCGCGCTGATGCGAAGCCTGGACCGGCGCGGGGCGATCACCTTCGTCGATGTCGCCGAGGGGAGCGATCCTTCCTGTCCGATCGACCGGGCGCAACTCCTCGCGCGCTTCCATGCCGAGGAGAACGGCACGCTCCTCAGCGGCGCGGCGGCCTTCGCGGCGATGTGGCGCGCAATCCCCGTGCTGCGCCCGCTCGGCCTTGCGGCGCGCGCGCCCGCGGTGCTGCGCCTGCTCGAAGCCGCCTACCTGCGCTTTCTCGCGGTGCGTCCCCGGCTCCAGCGGCTTCTCGGCTAGAGAAACTGCTTGCCCGTCGCGGCGCGATGCGTGCAATCCTGTCGGCAAAACACGACGGGAGAGACACAGCCGCCATGACCTATTTCGGCGCGATGCAGAACGAAATCTACAACGCTGGCCTCAGGGGCATTCTCCCCGCCTATCCTGTCGACTTCGCGACGCTCGAGAAGCGCGCGCACGAGGCGCTGGGGCCAAGCCTCACGAACTACGTCGCGGGCGGCTGCGGGGACGAGCACACGCAGGACCAGAACGCGAAGGCGTTTCACCACTGGGGCATGGTCCCGCGCATGATGGTCGATTGCTCGACCCGCGACCTGTCGATCGAACTGTTCGGGCACCGCTACCCGACGCCCTTGTTCATGGCCCCGATCGGCCTCAACGGCGAGGCATCGCAGGATCGGCACGGCGACATGGCCGCCGCGCGCGCCTCGGCGCTGACGGGGGTGCCGTTCTGTGCCTCGACGCTGGCAAACGATCCGCTCGAGGACGTAAAGGCCGCCTGCGGCGACACGCCAGCGTGGTTCCAGCTCTACACGCCCAAGAACCGCGAGCTTGCGACAAGCCTGATCCGCCGCGCCGAGGATGCGGGCTATTCCGCGCTTGTGGTCACGCTCGACACTTGGGTGACCGGCTGGCGCCCGCGCGATCTCAATGCCTCGAACTTTCCGCAGCTGCGCGGCAAGGTGCTCCAGAACTACTTCACCGACCCCGTGTTCCGCTCGCTGCTGGCGAAGCCGCCCGAGGAGGACCCGGCTGCCGCAATCTTCACCTGTGCGGCGACCTTCGGGCAGGTGCTGACCTGGGACGACATGGCGTGGTTCAAGTCGGTCACGAAGCTTCCGATCGTCTTGAAAGGCATCTGCCACCCCGACGATGCGCGGCGCGCGGTCGATACCGGGGCGGATGCGATCTACTGCTCGAACCATGGCGGCCGGCAGGCGAACGGGGGCATCGCGACGATCGACCTCCTCGCCGACGTCGTCGCGGCTGCGGGCGACACCCCGGTGCTGTTCGACAGCGGGGTGCGCTCGGGCACCGATGCGGTGAAGGCGCTCGCGCTCGGGGCGAGGGCGGTCGGCGTGGGGCGGCCCTACACCTACGGGCTCGCGCTCGGCGGGGCGGAGGGCGCGGCGTTCGTGCTGCGATCCATCCTCGCCGAGGCGGACCTGCTGATGGCGGTCAACGGCTACCCGACCCTTGCCGACGTGCGCGCCGCGGGAGCGATCCGCACTGACCGCTGACGCGGCATTCCCGAATTGCGATGTCCTTACCGGCGTTTACGCAGAATTGACCGATTTTGCGCAGTCCCGCTTTAGGACTCCATTTATCCACAGTTTTTGTGTTAGCAAATGCAACACAAAGACAAGCGATTCGGGGACGCTAACATGGAAAGACCGACCATCTGGTCCAGCGGTCCAGATCCCATGCGCCGTACGGTTTGCCTTCGTGACGAGCACTCGCGTCGCGCGCGTTATGGCCGCATTCAGCCGATGGACAGCCAGCGCTCGTTCTTCTCTCGCCTCGCCGGAATGATCTGAGAGGCGGGCGGGCTCAGCCGCCTGACTTGGCCAGCATCACAAGCTTGGTGTCGGTGAAGGCGAGATAGCCCTCCTCGCCGCCCTCCGACCCGAAGCCGCTGTCGCCGATCCCCCCGAACGGGGTCTCGGGCGATGACACAATCAGCTGGTTGATCCCCACCATGCCGGCACGCAGCGAGCGGCCGAGCCAGTGCGCCTCGTCGAGGTCGGCGGAGAAGGCGTAGGCGGCAAGCCCGTAGCGCAGGCTGTTGGCGATCCCCACCGCGTCCTCGATATGCTCGAAGGGGACGATCCCCGCGATCGGGCCGAAGGGTTCCTCGGTCATGAAGCGGCTGTCAGGGGCGGGATTGGCGATGACCGTGGGCTGGAAGAAGAACCCCGGCCGCTCGAGCACCGCGCCGCCCGTCACGACTTCGCCGCGGTTCCCGCCGGCGTCTGCAACCACCTGTTCCATCGCCGAAATCCGCCGAGCATGGGCGAGCGGGCCCATGTCGACGCTTTCGTCCGCGCCGGGGTCGCCGACCTTCAATTTGGCCGCCACCGCAGCGAAGTCGGCGACGAAGCGGTCATAGGCCTCCTTCGCGACGAGGAACCGCGTCGGCGAGACGCAGACTTGCCCGGCGTTGCGGAACTTGGTCGCGGCGCACATGGCGACCGCACGCTCGATGTCGGCATTTTTGCTCACGATGACAGGCGCATGGCCGCCGAGCTCGGGGGTGAAGCGCTTCATGTGGCTGGCTGCGAGTGCGCCGAGGTGCTTGCCGACCGCGGTCGAGCCGGTGAAGCTCACCTTGCGGGTGACGGCCGAGGCGATGAGGTGTTCGGCGATCGGGCCGGGGTCGCCGTGGACGAGGTTGAGGACGCCCTTGGGCAGGCCCGCGTCGACGAAGCATTCGACCAGGAGCTGGGCCGAGGCGGGGGTGTTCTCGGCGGGCTTGAGGATCGCGGTGCAGCCCGCGGCAAGCGCGCCGGCGATCTTCTTGGCCGGCAGGTTGATCGGGAAATTCCACGGCGTCAGCAGCACCGCGGGTCCGATCGGCTCGTGGGTCACCATCTGCGCGATCAGTTGGGTGCCGCGCGTCGGGATCAGCCGCCCGCCCCGGCGCTTGGCTTCTTCAGCAAGGAAATCAATGGCATCGGCAGATCCCGTGATCTCGCCGATGGCCTGCGCGCGGGGCTTTCCCATTTCGGCGGTGATGACCGCGGCGATCTCCAGCGCGCGTTCGCGCAGCAGGTCGGCGGCACGGCGCAGAATGGTGTGACGGTCTGCGCCCGCGATCCGGCTCCAGCTCGCGAAGGCATCACCTGCCGCCTTGAGGGCGGCGTCGAGCTGGGCGGGCGAGGCCTTGGGGCAGTGGCCGATGACACGGCCGGTCGCGGGGTTGACGACCTCCATCGACCCCGCCTCGCCGGTGCTGGTCCACTCGCCGTTGATGAGCATCTGGACGGTCGGATAGGCGGTCATCGCGGGCTCCTGGAAAAGCGATGTTTCGCGTGAAACCTCGCCGGTGCGGGGGTCTTGGAGGGGTGTAGGTGGGGTCTGGCTGAGGTGTGGCAAGGGCCTCGGCGGGATCTAGACGGCGATAACCTGCTGCTCGATGGCTCCGAAGATCGAGTGGTTGTGTTCGTCGCGCATCTCGATGCGCACCGTGTCGCCGGGCTGAATGAACGGGGTCGAGGGCTGGCCGTTCTGGATCGTCTCGATCATGCGGATCTCGGCGATGCAGGAATAGCCCGCGCCGCCCTCGGCGACCGGCTTGCCCGGCCCGCCGTCGGCGCCCTTGTTCGAGACCGTGCCAGTGCCGATGATCGTGCCGGCGGCAAGGTTGCGGGTCTTTGCGGCGTGCGCCACCAGCTGGGCGAGGTTGAAGGTCGCGTCCTGCCCGGCGTTGGCCCGGCCGAAGGGCTGTCCATTCAGGTCCACCATCAGGGGGAGATGGATCAGCGCGTCCTCCCACGCGTCCCCGAGCTCGTCCGGCGTCACCGCGACCGGCGAGAAGGCGCTGGCGGGCTTGGACTGGAAGAAGCCGAAGCCTTTCTCGAGCTCGGCCGGGATCAGGCCCCGCAAGCTTACGTCGTTGACCAGCATCAGCAGCCGGATCTGCGCGCCCGCCTCCTCGGCGCTCGCGCCCATCGGCACGTCGCCGGTGATTGCCGCGATCTCGCCCTCCATGTCGCAGCCCCAGGCAGGGTCGCCCAAGGGGATGTCCTGGCGGGGGCGCAGGAAGCTGTCGGAGCCGCCCTGGTACATCAGCGGATCGTGGTAGAAGCTCTCCGGCACCTTCGCCCCGCGCGCCTGCCGCACGAGTTCGACATGGTTAATATAGGCGCTGCCGTCGGCCCACTGGTAGGCGCGAGGCAGGGGCGAGTGGGCCTGGCGCTCGTGGAAGCGCTCGCACGGGACGCTCTCGTGCTCGACGTCGCGGGCGAGCACCTCCAGTTCGGGGGCGATCCGCTCCCAGTCGTCGAGCGCCGCCTGCAAGGTCGGCGCGATGTAGCCGGCCGCACAGCAGCGGGTGAGGTCCTTGCTGACCACCACCAGCCTGCCGTCGCGTGTGCCGTTGTCGAGGGTCGCGAGTTTCATGCGTTTGTCCTTGTCTGCTTCGTCATTGCGAGGCGCCCGGAGGGCGACGCGGCAATCCAGAGCGCCGC
>JBJTSG010000068.1:0-6541 GCA_046076505.1 Erythrobacter sp.
GGAGGTCGAGGACGCGATCCACGCCGCCGGCGGCACCTCGACCATCGCGCCGCTCGACCTGACCGAGCCCGACGCAGTCACCCGCCTAGCGGATGCGATTGCCGGGCGCTGGCCGGTGCTCGACATTCTCGTGCTTGCCGCCGCCTATCTGCCGGAGCTCACCCCGGCCTCGCAGATCGAGCCCAAGCAGTTCAATCAGGCGCTCCTCACCAATGTGGTGGCCACCCAGGCGCTGCTTGCCGGGTTCGATCCGCTGCTGCGCCAGTCGAAGGCCGGACGGGTCGTCGGCCTGACCAGCTCGGTCGGCGCTGCCCCGCGCGCCTATTGGGGCGCCTACGGCGCGACCAAGGCGGCCTTCGAGAACCTGCTCGCGACCTACGCCGCCGAAGTGGAGAAGCTCGCCCCCTTGCGCGTCGCGATCATCGATCCGGGCGCCACCCGGACCGAGATGCGCGCCCGCGCCTACCCGGGCGAGGACCCCGCGACCGTCAAGGCGCCCGAGGTCGTCGCCGACCGCCTTGTCGCGCTTCTTGCCGAGGGCTTCGAGGGTCTCCACCGCGAGCGCATCGGCTGATCGCGCGCCCGCGCCGGCGCGTCTCCTTACCGTCTCGTCAAGCATCGCCATTTACCTGTCATTAGGGAAATCGGGCGCAACTTTCCGCCCGGACCACTACGCCCCGAGAGACCGCGCTGCTTCGATACGAGGTCACCAGCAATGCCGACGAGTGCCGATCCCTACCGTTTCGCGTCCCAGGAAGACCGCTGCGGGCCGCGCACGCGCCTGACCATTCCGGCGACCTTGCGCGCCTCGGGCGGCCGTGCCTTCCAGAGCGTGGTGCACGACCTGTCGATCTCGGGCTTCTCGGCCGCCTCGATCAACCGGATGCACGAGGGGCAGCTGTGCTGGCTGACGCTCCCGGGTCTCGAATCCCTTCAGGCCGAGGTCGTGTGGTGGGACAATTGCATCGTCGGCTGCGCTTTCTCGGAGCTCTTGAGCCCGATCGTCCACGACAACATCCTGCAACGATACAGCAACGTCGGGACCTTCCGCCAGGTGATCTGAGCCTCGTGCAGTATTGTGTGAAACAGTGCCAAACCGGGGGTCTTGTGGGGGGCTCGAAGGGGTGTGAAGGGGGTCTCGGAGGGGTGTGCCCCCCTTGCCCGCCGCTAGCACCCCTTTCGGTTCACCCCGCGATCCTCACTTCGCCTCGGCCGCGATCTTCTGGGTCACCGCCAGCAGGCGCGCCCGCTCCGGCCCGCCGCTCGCGCGCGACCAGTTGCCGACATAGGCGACCACCAGCTGCTTGGCCGGCACCATGGTGATGCCCTGCCCGAAGATACCCTGCGCGCCGAAGCCGCCGGGATAGGTCCACCACTGGTAGCCGTAGCCGAAACCCGGCGCGCGCGGGGCGAAGTCGACCTGCGCACGGCCCGCGTCCGCGAACCAGCCGTCGGGGACCACACCCTCGCCGCCCTCGAGCGCGAACTGGCCCATGCGCGCATAGTCGGCAAGGCGGATCGACAGGCAGCAGCCGCCGATGTTCTTGCCGCCCGGATCGATCATCCAGAAAAGGCCGCCCTCGAAGCCCGCCGGATCGACGATCTTCTCCTTGGCATAGTCCGCCAGCGGCTTGCCGACCGCGTTCTCGACCAGCACCCCGATGAGGTTGGTCTCGCCGGTCTTGTAGACCCACTTCTCCCCCGCCGGCGCCTCGCGGGATAAGCGCTTCATCTGCTCGACAATCGCATCACCGCCGTACTGGACGACGAAGTTGTTCATCTGCGCGACGTCGGACTTGGGATCGGTGTAGTCCTCGTTCCACTTGACCCCGCTGGTCATGGTGGCGAGCTGCTTGACTGTCACCCCCTCGTAGGCCGAACCGGCAAGCTTCGGGATATACTTGGTCACCGGGTCATCGAGGCTCTTGATGAACCCGTCCTTCAGCGCCGCGCCGAGCAGCGTCGAGGTGAAGCTCTTGGCGACCGAGAAGCTCGTCCAGCGGTCGGTCGGCTTCAGGCCCAGCCCGTAGGCCTCGTAGCGCACCTTGCCCTTTTCGAGCACCATGATCCCGGCGGTGTTCGTCTCGGCCATGACCTTGCCGAGCTCGGCCTGAAGCTCGGCGGAGAGCGGTGCGCCCATGGGGAGCGCACGCGGCGTCTTGGCAGGCGCGACCTCGAGGCCGGGGAACCAGGCCTCCATGTCGCGGAAACGCTCCGAGCGCTGGGTGTCGGACCAGAACAGCACCTGGAGATCGGCAATGTCGCGCGCGGGCGGCTGCGTGAGGCGCACTGCCGCAGTCGCAGCCGCGGCGGGCCTGTCCGCAGCGGTGTCGGCGGCACAGCCTGCCAGCGCCGTGGTCAATGCCAGCGCCGCTGCCAGCGTGAAGTTCTTCATGTCCCTCTCCCGTTCTGTTTGCGCGAGCCATAGGCGCGCAAGGGCGACGGGAGCAAGAGGCGCTCAGCTGGCCTTGACCGACTTCAATGCCGCCAGCGCCCGCTCGCGCGCGGCCTTGTGGGGCACGATCTTGCGCGGATAGCCCGAGGGCCGCGCCCCGTGCTCCTCGGGATCGTGGATCGCCGGCTCCTTCACGTGCTTCAGCTCGGGCACATATTCGCGGATGTAGCGTGCGGCGTCGAACTTCTCCGACTGGCCGAGCGGTGCCATGATCCGGCTGAACATGTTGGAGTCCCCGCCCGTGCCTGCGACCCACTGCCAGTTGGTGGCGTTGGAGGCGTAGTCGGCGTCCACGAGCGTGTCCCAGAACCACTGTTCGCCCACCCGCCAGTCGATCAGCAGGTGCTTGATGAGGAAGCTCGCCGCGATCATCCGCACGCGGTTGTGCATCCAGCCGGTCTGCCACAGCTGGCGCATTCCCGCATCGACGATCGGGTAGCCGGTGCGGCCGCGCTTCCAGGCCTCGAGGTCGCGGGCAGCGGCCGCGTCGGTCGCAGGATCGCGCCACGGGAAGCGGTCGAACTCCTTGCGGTGATTGGCTGTGGCGTAGTCGGGGAACTGGCAGATCGTGTTGGTGGCGAAGTCACGCCAGATCAGCTCGCCTTCGTAGGTCGACCAGCCCTCGCCCCTGCGGTCCTTGAAGGCATGCCACACCTGGATCGGCGAGATCTCGCCGAAGTGGAGATAGGGCGAGAGGCGCGAGACCTTGTCCTCGGACGGATTGTTTCGCCTGTCGGCGTAGTCGTCGACGTGGGTCGCCCACCAGCGCATCCGCCGGTGCGCCGCCGCCTCGCCGACCTGCCAGAAGTCGCGCAAGCCCCCGGCCCAGTCGGGCTTGGTGGGGAGGAGGTTCCAGGATGCAAGGTCATCCGAGACGGGCCACGCGGCCGGGGCCTCGAGCCTCTCCGGCACCGGCAGCTCGTCGCGCGGCGGGAGTTCGGCCCGCAGCGCGCGGCTGAAGGGGGTGTAGATCTTGTATTGCCCGCCGCTGCCCGTGGTGATCGCGCCGGGGGGCATGAGATAGTTGCCGTCGTGGCATACGAGGTTGAGCCTGTCGGCGAGTTTGCCCTGCACCTTGCGCCACCACGGCTCGTAGTGGCGGTTGCAGTGGATGGTGGTCGCGCCGACTTCGCTTGCGAGCTTCGTCAGCGCCTCCACGGCATTGCCGCGCCGCAGGATCAGCATCGATCCTTTCGCCGCGAAGCTCTCCGCAAGGCTGGCGAGCGAGTGATGCAGCCACCAGCGCGAGGCGCCGCCATAGGCGTGGTGCTTGGGGCTCTCGTCGTCGAGGACGTAGACCGCGACGAGGGGGCCTTGCTGCGCGGCGTGGTGAAGCGCGGGATTGTCGGCCAGGCGCAGGTCGCGCCGGAGCCACACGATCTGGGTGTTGGGCATGGGGTACTGGAGTTCTTTCGTCATTGCGGGGAGCCGGAAGGCGACGAAGCAATCCATGGACCGACAGGCTCCACCATGGATTGCCGCGGCGACTGCGCCGCCTCGCAATGACGAACTAGGGCTTGGGAAGTTCCTCGCACCGCACATCGGGCAGCGCGACCGAGAATCGGTCCCGCGCGCGCGGATCGTAGAAGCGGGCGTCGTAGAGCATCACCGAGCCGTCAGCAGCGCGGGTCGCAAAGGGTGCGCGCGACCAGAACAGGAAGGCGTCGAGCTGCGAATTGGTGCGGCGCGCTGCGGTGAGGTCGGGCAATTTGCACTGCGCAGCCTTGGAATTGGCATAGCCATGCCCGAAGTCCGACCCGTCCCACTGGCTTGAAATCCACCGACCATCCTCGATCAGCGCGATGCGTTCCCGGTTCCAGAAGGCCAACGGCACCGGTGCCGCAATCACCTCGACCGGGTAGGGTTCCTGCATTTCGCCGCCAACGCGCCCGACACGCCAAGAAAGCGCGGCATTGGCGCCGATATAGGCCAGGATCGCCGCGATCCCGAAGATGGCAGGCCAGCGATAGGCCGCCCCCGCCTTCTCCCGCCGCCGCGAGACCCAAATGCTCGCGATCAGCATCGCCCACAGCCATGGGTCGATGATGAACAGCGTGTCGCCATAGAACCACTGCGAGGAGAACGGCTCCAGCAACCGGATGCCGTAGACGTTGAGCCAGTCGAAGCAGGGGTGGCTGAGGCAGCCGACGAAGGCCATCGCATAGAGCCAGCCGAAGCGCACCGGCAGCCGCCCTTCGGGCCGTGTTCCGCGCTTCGTCTGCCAGCGGTCGAAGCCCCACAATATCCCCGCCAGTATGAGCGGCAGCAACACCAGCGCGGGCGGGCCGTGGGTGATGCCGCGGCGGAAGGCGAGGTGCTCGGTGCCCTCCAGCCAGAAGAAGCACGCCGCGTCCACATCGGGCAGGTTCGCGCCGATGATCAGCGCCGGCATCGCAAGGCCGGTGGTCTTCTTCAGCCCCGCCTGCCCCAGCACCGCACCGACAAGGCTATGGGTCAGATTGTCCATGAGAAGGCTGGCTAGCGCGCCGGTCCGGCACAAGCGAGTGGAAAACCGCTCCGCCCTCGCCTATCGCTCGGGACCAGAGACCGGAGAGAGCATGACCGATACCCCATTCGTAAGACCCGACATGAAGGCCTTCCTCGATATGATGGCGCAGGTGAAGGGCCCGAAGCTCGCCGACATGACGCTGGAAGAAGCGCGGGCCTCCTATGTCGCGATGCATGCCCTCGCCGACCGTCCGGCGCGACAGCTTCCCGTGATCCGCGACCTCGTGTGCCCTGGCCCTGCGGGCGAGATTCCGCTCAGGCTCTATGACGCCCGCGAAAACCGCGAGGGGCCCACCCCGGTGGTCGTGTTCTACCACGGCGGCGGCTTCGTGATCGGCGACCTCGACACGCACCACGCGCTGTGCACGGAGCTTGCCGCATTGCTCGACCTGCCGCTCGTCGCCGTCCACTACGCGCGTGCGCCCGAAGCGCCCTTCCCCGCCGCGATCCTCGATTGCGAGGCGGCGACGCGCTGGGTGGCCTCTTCGCCCGCCGAGCTGGGCCTCACGGTCTCCGGGATCGTCACCATCGGCGACAGCGCCGGGGGCAACGCGACCGTCGTGGTGAGCCAGCTCCTCGGCGCCGCGCCCGCCGCCGTGCCCGTGCTCCTCCAGGTGCCGCTCTTCCCGCTGGTCGCCGACGCGGAAGGGTCGGCGAGCATGGCGGCCTTCGCCGAAGGCTTCGTGCTCACCGCCGAGAGCATGGCCTTCTTCGACGCTGCCTATGCCGCCGACCGGTCGGACCCGCGCGGCTTCCCGATCCTCGGAGATCATGCCGCGGCGCCGCCCACCATCCTCGTCACCGCCAGCCTCGACCCGATCCGGGATTCGGGCCGCGCCTATGCCAAGGCGCTGATCGATGCGGGGCGGGACGTGATGTTCCTCGAGATGCGCGGTGTCACCCACTCTTTCACCAACCTGCGCCAGATGGTGCCCAGCACGCAGGTCGATCTCGAGCGCGTGGTGGCGGCGATGAAGTTCATGCTGGGCAACCCCGCATGAGCCGCGAGGACCTCCCCTACCGTCCCTGCGCGGGCTTCATGCTGGTGAACGCCCAGGGTCTCGTCTTCGTCGGCCAGCGCATCGATCCCACCGCCCACGGCTACTGGCAGATGCCGCAGGGCGGGATCGATCCGGGCGAGGACATGCGCGCGGCGGCGCTGCGCGAACTGCACGAGGAGATCGGCGTCGGCCCCGACAAGGTCGAGGTGATCGCTGAGGCCTCGCGCACCATGAAGTACGACTTGCCCGACGAGCTCGTCGGCAAGGTTTGGAAGGGCAGGTACCGCGGGCAGGAGCAGTACTGGTTCCTCGGCCGGTTCCTTGGGCAGGACAGCGACATCGACCTCGAGGCGCACGATCCTCCTGAGTTCAATGAATGGCGCTGGGTCGAGCCGGGGCTGCTGCCCGAGCTCATCATCCCCTTCAAGCGCGCGACCTACGAAGACGTGCTCAAAGAGTTCCGGGACCTGATCTGAGGCCCGCGGAGAGAGGCTCAGTTCGCCGCCGGCGCGTCCTTGTCGGTGTCGGCGGCGAGGCGGGCCTGCGGGGCGCCGCGCGCGATGCTCGATTGCAGCGC
>JBJTSG010000069.1:0-12832 GCA_046076505.1 Erythrobacter sp.
CTTCCTCAATCCCGAACGCGTGTCGATGCCCGACTTCGATATCGACTTCTGCGAAACGCGTCGCGGCGAGGTGATCCGCTACGTGCAAGCGAAATACGGCAGCGACCACGTCGCGCAGATCATCACTTTCGGCAAATTGAAGGCCCGCGCGGTGCTGCGCGATTGCGGGCGCATCCTCCAGATGAGCTACGGGCAGGTGGATCGCCTTTGCAAGATGGTGCCCAACCACCCGACCGATCCGTGGACCCTCCCGCGCT
Source organism: Erythrobacter sp. (assembly GCA_046076505.1). Taxonomy (GTDB): domain Bacteria; phylum Pseudomonadota; class Alphaproteobacteria; order Sphingomonadales; family Sphingomonadaceae; genus Erythrobacter. Next base: position 258 of record JBJTSG010000069.1, read on the forward strand.
CGCTGAACGGCGCGGCAGACTTCAAGCGCGAATATGACAACGACAACGAGGTGAAGCGCCTCGTCGACCTCGCGATGCAGCTCGAAGGCCTGCCGCGCAACTCCTCGACCCACGCGGCCGGCGTGGTGATCGGCGACCGGCCGCTGGCACAGCTCGTGCCGCTCTACCGCGATCCGCGCTCGGATATGCCGGTGACGCAGTTCGACATGAAGTATGTCGAAAGCTCAGGGTTGGTGAAGTTCGACTTCCTTGGGCTGAAGACCCTGTCGGTGCTGAGGAAGGCAGTCGACCTGCTGGAGAAGCGCGGCATCGCCATCGATCTGGGCGCGCTGCCGCTCGACGACGCGCAGGTCTATCACCTCATGCAGGCGGGCAACACCGTGGGGGTGTTCCAGCTCGAATCCGAAGGCATGCGCCGCACGCTCAAGGCGGTGAAGCCGACCAATTTCGGCGACATCATCGCGCTCGTCTCGCTCTATCGCCCCGGCCCGATGGACAACATCCCGCTGTTCGGCCAGCGCAAGGCGGGGCAGGTGCCGATCGAATATCCGCACCCCAAGCTCGAGGGCATCCTTGCCGAAACCTACGGGATCTTCGTCTATCAGGAACAGGTGATGCAGGCAGCCCAGGTGCTGGCCGGTTACTCGCTGGGTGACGCAGACCTTCTGCGCCGCGCGATGGGCAAGAAGGTGCAGGCTGAGATGGACGCCCAGCGCGGGCGCTTTGTCGAAGGCTGCAAGGCGGTCTCCGACATCGAGCCCAAGCGCGCCAATGAGCTGTTCGACTTGATCGACAAGTTTGCAGGCTACGGCTTCAACAAGTCCCACGCCGCCGCCTATGCGCTGCTCGCCTACCAGACCGCGTGGCTCAAGGCGCACTATCCGGAAGAGTTTTACGCGGCCTCGATGTGCTTCGACATGCACCAGTCGGAGAAGTTGAACGTCTTCGTCGACGATGCGCGCCGCTATCCGAACGGGCAGGGCGGGGTGGAGGTGCTGCCGCCGTGCATCAACGGCTCCGAGGCCGAATTCACCGTCGAGCAGACCGATACGGGCTACGCGGTGCGCTATGCGCTCGCAGGGATCCGCAACGTGGGCGAGAAGGCGATGGAGGCGATCGTCGCCGAACGTGAGGCCAACGGGCCCTTCGGGAGCCTCAAGGACCTGTTCGAGCGGCTCCCTCAAGGGACAATGAACCGGCGGCAGCTTGAAGGCCTGATCTGTGCGGGCGCCTTCGACGGGCTTGAGCCCGATCGTGGGCTGCTCTTCGCCAATGCCGAGCACCTCATGGCGGTTGCCGATGCGGCGATCCGGGAGCGCAGCAGCGGGCAGGTCGGCCTGTTCGGCGGTGACGCGGGCCCGGCGGAGGACCTGCGTCTCCAGCCTTGCACGCAATGGACGCGAGCGGAGAGGATGGCGAAGGAGCGCGAGAACTTCGGCTTCTACTTTTCCGCCCACCCGGTGGCCCAGTACCGCGACGTCGCCTCCGCGAACGGTGCGCGCACCTACCAGAGCCTGATGGAAGCAGGCGCGCCGCCGGGCGGACGGGGGACGGCGGTGATGGCGGCACTGGTCGAGGGCATCACCAAGGCGCGCACCCGCAAGGGCGGGACCTTCATCCGCGCGGACTTCTCCGACGCCTCGGGCCAGTTCGCCGCCGCCTGCTTCGAGGAGGCGCTGGTGCCGGACTTCGAGCGCTGGGCCGCGGCGGGCGAGTGCCTGCTGCTGACGGTCGAACTCGACAGTCCCAACCCCGACGAGCCGCCGCGCCTCACGGTGCGCGGCGCGCGGCCACTGGCAGCCGTGAGCGGCTCGACGGCGATGGAACTGAGCTGCGAGATCGCCAGCATCTCCGCCTTGCGGGAACTTCAGATCGAGCTCGAGGCCGCACGCGGTGAGCGCCAGAGCGCGGCGGGCGAGGTAACGGTGCGCCTCGCGCTCGCCGATGGCGGCGAGGTGCAGTTGCGCCTGGGACGCAACTTCGTACTGACCGGCGAACTTGCCGAGCGGTTGGGCGCCGTCGAGGGGATCACCCGCGTCGCGCTCGCGCCACTGAAGAAGCGGGGCAACCTGCGGCTCGTGGCCTGATCCGGAAAGGCGAAAGGGGCCGGATCGCTCCGGCCCCTCGGCTTTTCGTCCTTACATCCCCGAGCCGGGGCCGTAGGTGACCTCGACCCGGCGGTTCTGCGCCTCGCGCACCCCGTCGGCGGTCGGCACGCGCGGCTGGCTTTCGCCGAAGGCCTGCGCCGTGATCGAGCCGCCCGGAACACCGCGCGATGCGAGGTAGTTCTGAACCGCATTGTTGCGACGCTGGGCAAGGCCCTGGTTATACTGTGTGCTGCCCGCGCGGTCGGTGTGGCCGGCGAGCATGACCCGCGCCGAGCCGCAATTGGCATAGGCGCTCGCCGCGCTGTTGAGGATGTTGGCCGCCTCGGGCGAGATGTCCGAGCGGTCGAAGTCGAAGAACACGATGTAGGGACCCGTGTTGCAAGTGGCCTGAGGCGGCGGTGGGGGTGCCTGCACCGGCGGAGGGGGCGGCTGGGGCGTGTAGGCCGGCGCCGGCGGAGGGGGCGCGGCGACGGGCTCGGGCTGGCTGCGGCCGCCGAAGTTCACCAGTATGCTGGCCAGGATCGAATGCGATTCTAGACGCGATTCGAGCTCATTGTTGTTGAACCCGTTGATTTCGGCGTCGGGGATGCGGAAGTAGCGATACTTCAGCCCGAGATCGATGTTGTCGGTCACGGGAAACCGCAGGCCGGCAATGCCCTGGAAGGCGAAGGTCGTGGCGTCGTCGTCAATGAACGTGCCGCCACCCGGAACGCGCAGGTTCATGTCGACGCGCGCCACACCCGCGCCGCCGCCGAAGTAGGCCTGCAACCCATCGTCCTTGCCGATGTCGATGAGCGCGTTGACCATCGCGCTGTAGGTCTTCTGCTTGCTGTCAGGCTGGTAGCGAACACCGGGAATGGCGCCGACAGTGTTCGGACCATTGAAGTAGAGGGTGTCGTAATTCTGGTTCTTGTACGCGCCTTCTGCCTCGAGCCGGAAGCGCCCGAAGTCGTAGCCGACGACCACGTCGCCTTCCCAGCCGGTGCCGGTGTTGGCCCGTGCTTCGTTCAGGGAACCGCGATAGGGCTGGGCCTCCAGGATGACCTGATCCTGCAGCACAACGCCCCCGTCGATGCCGATATAGGCGCGTCCGTCGCGGGCTGCGGCCGGTGTCGCGACCGCGATTGCAGCGGCTCCAGCCAGGAGAATGGTTGGGTTCTTCATTGTTCTGTTCCCTCGCAGGTTGGTTGGCCTGCCGGTCGCGGAGAGGAGCTCTTCGCTGCGCATCTGCGCGCGGCTTCCCTGGCAGGTGAACGGCGCAAGCCTCGCAGATGCACAAATGTTTCAAGCCACAAGACAAGTCGTGCCCTCGAGCGGGCGAAGCGATTGCCAAGCTGCGAGGGCGAGGGCATGAAGCCGCCAAGCACCAGCGCAGCGCGCGGTGCATGGGGACCAGATCAGGAGAGAGACCGGAACATGGCGATCGCACGGCTTGGGGCTATGCAGGACTGGACGATGCGGGTGACCGCGGTGATCGATCACGCCGCGCGCGAGGCGCCGACGCGAGAGATCGTCAGCCGCTGGGCGGACGGCAGCGAGACGCGCACCGACTGGGCGGGGATCCGCCGCGACGCGCTGAGAATGGCGCAGGCGCTCCAGCGCCTCGGCCTGAAGCCCGGCGACAAGGTCGCGAGTCTTGCGATGAACCACGCGCGGCATCTGGTGAGCTGGTATGGTGTTGCGGGGATGGGCGGCGTCCTCCACACCGTCAACCCGCGCCTGTTCGACGATCAGCTCGAATATATCGTCAATCACGCTGAAGACCGCGTGCTGTGCTATGACGCGGCCTTCCAGCCGATCGTTGACCGCATGAAGAGCCGCTGGCCGACCGTCGAGCATTACATCTGCTATGATAGCGGCGCTCACGCCCCAGCCTTCGAGGACTGGATCGGGGCCGAAGACGGCGATTTCGAGTGGGTCGGCGGCGCCGAGACCGACCCCTGCATGATCTGCTACACCTCGGGCACGACCGGCAATCCCAAGGGCGTGCAGTACGAGCACCGCTCGACCGTCATGCACGCGATGGCAGGGCTCCAGCCGGCTGCCTTCAACTTCTCGAGCGCCTCGGTGATGCTTCCGGTGGTGCCGATGTTCCACGCGGCGAGTTGGGGTCTGCCCTATGCGGGTGCAATGGCGGGGATCAAGTTCGTGTTCTCCGCCGTCAACGACCCCAAGGTGCTCCACGAGCTGATGCTGCGCGAAGGTGTGACCGATTCTGCGGGCGTGCCCACGGTATGGCTCGCGCACTTCCAGTATTGCGACGCGAACGGTCTCGACCTGCCCCCGCTCAAGGCCGCAACCATCGGCGGCTCGGCGGCGCCGAGGTTCATGATCGAGCGCCTGCTCAAGAACGGCACACGCGTCCAGCACGCCTGGGGCATGACCGAGACCTCGCCGATCGGCACCGTCGGCGGGCCGACCTGGGACTGGGACAGCCTCACCCTCGAGGAGAAGGTCGAGAAGACCGCAATGCAGGGCCGCCCGATCTTCGGCGTGCAGCTGCGCACTGTCGATCTTTCGGACATGACCACCGAGTTGCCGCGCGACGGCAAGACCTCCGGCGCGCTCCAGATCCGCGGGCCGTGGGTGATCCGCCGCTATTTCAAGGCGGACAAGGACGCCACGAACAACGACGGGTGGTTTGACACCGGCGATGTCGGCATTCTGCACCCCGACGGCACCCTGCAACTGACCGACCGCACCAAGGACGTGATCAAGTCGGGCGGCGAGTGGATCAGCTCGGTCGAACTCGAGAACGCCGCTTGCGGCCATCCGGCCGTGGCCGAGGCCGCCTGCATCGGCATCTATCACCCCAAGTGGGACGAGCGCCCGGTGCTGTTCGTGGTGAAGAAGCCCGGCGCGCAGGTGACCGCGGAGGACATCCTCGATCACCTGCGCCCGCAGATCGCGAAGTGGTGGATGCCCGACGCCGTCGAGTTCGTCGACGACATCCCGCACACCGCCACCGGCAAGATCAGCAAGAAGGACCTGCGGGATCGGTTCGCGGACTACAAGCTTGCCTGATGTGGCGATCCGGCCGGCGCGGACCAGTGACGCGGATGCCATCGCGGCGATATACGCATGGCATGTGGCGAACGGCACCGCGACCTTCGATACGGCCGCGCCCGATGCTGCCATCTGGGCGGAGAAGATCGCCGACTTCACTGAGCGGGGCTTCCCGTTTCTGGTTGCGGAGGGCGCGCCCGGGCTCGTCGCCTATGCCTACGCCGCGCGGTTCCGCGACCGGGCGGCCTATGCCCACACCTGCGAGGACAGCATCTATGTCGCCCACGAGGCGCGTGGGCACGGGATCGGCAGCGTGTTGCTGCCCGCCTTGCTGGGCGCGGCCCGCGAGGCGGGTTTCGAGCAGATGATCGCCGTGATCGGCGGCGGGGAGCCCGCTTCGGTGGCGCTCCATGCGAAGTGCGGCTTCGTCCACGCGGGACGGATGCGCAACGTCGGGCGCAAGTTCGGGCGCCTGCTCGATACCGTCTATATGCAGCGCGACCTGAGGGAGAGCGAGACGTGACCTGCGAAACCTACATCGACCCGAGCCCCGCGAACTTCCAGGCCTTCAAGGGCCTGCCGCGCGACCAGCCGATCAACATGCTGAACCTGCTGCTCTATCGCGACCTTGCCGTGTACCCCGAGGGGCACGAGCACGCCGGAAAGGGCTGGAGCGGTCGGCGCGCCTATGAGGAATACGGGATCACCAGCGGTCCGATCTTCCGGAATCTCGGCGGGCAGATCATCTGGCGGGGCCGCTTCGAGACGGTGGTCACCGGGCCCGAGGGCGAGCGCTGGCACGATGCCTTCATCGCCCGCTACCCCAACGCCGCCGCCTTCTTCGCGATGATCAAGGATCCCGATTACCAGCTCGCCGTGGTCAACCGCACCGCCGCCCTCCTCGACAGCCGCCTCGTGCGCTTCGCTCCCGGCGAGGCGGGGGACGGGTTTGGCTGAGCCAGCCCCGCCTCTCGCCCGACGAGCGGCTGCTGGCGCCAGGGCTACGGCGCGGCTGTCTCAAGGCTTCTGCGTGCTGCTGGAAAACCGCTTCTGGTCCCGGGCCGAGCGAGCGTGCTGTCTCGGGCTCGCGCGTGCGAAGTCGCAGGGCGACCTGCACTTCCTCCATGTCCCGCGCTCGGAGCTTGAAGTGCGCTTGACGGGCCGCACTGGGACAGTCCCCGAGCCATAGAGGGTTGACGCCAGCGATGCCCAAATCGTCCAATGCGACGGATTCTGCTGTCACGGCTCCTCTCAGGTCGCCGGCGCCGGCTCCCCAGGTTCGCCGTACAGGTAGTCGAAGAAGTCGATCACCGAGGCGAACCACAGGCGGATCTGGAGCGCGTAGTTCTCCCGAGTGATGCCGCCGTCGGCGATGATGTACATCCTCACCGCGATCGCGCCTTCGGGATCGACATAGGCGCGGCCGAAGTTCTCGTTGTAATTGTAGGTGTTGATCGCTTGCTGGATCTGCTCGGGCGTGGTGCCCTCCGTCGGGGTGAAGGTCGCGAGCAGGGAGGTGCCGAGGCAGCGCTTCTTCTTCGCATCGTCCGCGCAGGCAAGCAGCAGCGCGTCCGCGACCACGCCTTCGTCGAAGGTGAAGTCGATCCGGTCGCTGCCCTCCTGCGCCGGGGCGAGCTCGGCGCCGGCCTGGCGCAGCGCGCGCTCGAGGTCGGCGCGGGCGAACTGTTCGATGACCGGGGCGACCTCGGCGGCGGCGGGCGCGGCGAGGCCGAGCAGGGCGATGGCGGCGAGGCCTGAAGCTATGATGGTGCGCATGAAGTCCCCCTGCCACGTTACCATCGGGACATATCACAGCAGCGCGAGTTGGCCATCGCTGCTGGGTGGACGGAAGCGTGTCGTGTCGAGGGCGAAGCGGGTCTTGCCGATCCCCGCCTTGCGGCAGGCGACGGCAAAGCGCGCGCGGATCAGGTCGGCCCATACGCCCTTCGGCTGAAAACGGCTGTGGAAGTTGGGATCGTTGTCCCGCCCCCCTCGCATCTCGCGCACGATCCCCATCACCTTGCCCGCCCGGTCGGGGTAGTGGACGGCGAGCCATTCGCGGAACAGCGGGGCGACCTCGTGAGGGAGGCGGAGCGGAATCCAGCCGACGCTCTGCACGCCGAGTTCGCCGACGCGGGCGACGGTGGCTTCGAGGAATTCATCGGTGATCGCCGGGATGATCGGCGAGATCGAGCAATGCACCGGCACCCCGAGTTCCACCAATTTCCCGAGCGCTGCGAGACGCTTGGCGGGTGCGGCGCAGCGCGGTTCGAGCTTCGCGGAGAGCGCTGCATCCAGCGTCGTGACCGAGATCGCCACCGCCACAAGATCCTGCCGGGCCATGTCTGCGAGCAGGTCCGCATCGGCCAGCACCCGGTCGGACTTGGTGTTGATCGTCACCGGGTGGCGGGTCTCGAGGCAGACCTCGAGGATCTGCCGCGTCAGACGATAGTCGCGCTCGATCGGCTGGTAGGGATCGGTGTTGGTGCCGAGCGCTATAGCTTTGGGAACATAGCCCTTTTTCGCGAGCGTCATACGCAGCAGACGCGCTGCGTCGGGCTTGGCGAAGAGCTTTGTCTCGAAGTCGAGCCCCGGGGAGAGATCGTGGTAGGCGTGGGTCGGCCGGGCGAAGCAGTAGATGCAGCCGTGCTCGCAACCGCGATAGGCGTTGACCGAACGGTCGAAGGGGACGTCGGGGGACTGGTTGAAGGTGAGGATCGTCTTGGGGCGCTCCTCGGTGACTGTGGTGCGCAGCTTCAGCGGTGGACCGTCGAGCGTTTCCACGTAGTCGCGCCAGTCGCCGTCGACCTCGCGCGTGGCGAGACCGAAGCGGGTGGGGACCGCTCCCGATTGCGCGCCGCGACCTTTGACCGGAGCTTGTCTCACGCGAAACATATAGGGAACAAAACCCCCGCGGCAAAGCGAAAACCGCCCCGCAGGAGGGGGTGTTGCGAGGGTGTTGAGGGGGTGTAAAAGGGGTATGGGAGAGGTCTGGCGGCGGCTAGCGGGCCGTTCGGCCCGGCTTCGCGCCGGGTGCCGTGCGAAGGATCAGACTTCCCGTAGCCGCGGCATCAGTTCGACGAAGTTGCAGGGGCGATTCCGGCTGTCGAGCTGTTCGGCAAGGATGCCGTCCCAGCCGTCTTTCACCGCGCCGTTCGATCCGGGCAGGGCGAAGATGTAGGTGCCGCGCGCCACCACCGCCATCGCCCGCGACTGGACGGTGCTGGTGCCGATGGTCTTGTAGCTCAGCCAGCGGAACAGCTCGCCGAAGCCGGGGATCTCGCGCGCGCCTTCGATCCGCCCGAGCGCCTCGGGCGTGACGTTGCGGCCCGTGAGGCCGGTGCCGCCGGTGCTCACCACAGCATCGACCTCAGGATCGTTGATCCAGGCCTCGAACTGCGCGGTGAGCAGGGCGGCATCGTCCCTGACGATGGCGCGCGCCGCCAGGACGTGCCCCGCGCCCGTCACCCGCGCGGCGAGGATGTCGCCGGAGGTATCGGTCTCGGTCGTGCGCGTGTCGGAGACGGTGAGGACCGCGATGTTGATCGGCTTGAAGGCGCGGGTCTCGTCGATCGCCATCGGGTCAGCGGCTCGCCGAGCGGGTTGCCGAGGCGCGCGGGAAGGCGGGCCACTTGCCCTGCGCCAGCGCGCGGCGGCTCGGCGACTGCACGCCCGCCGCGCGCTCGTACATCCAGTAGTTCCGCATCACGATCGCGACATAGCCGCGGGTCTCCCAATAGGGGATCGATTCCATCCACAGCAGCGGATCGCCCTGATCGTTGATCTCCGAGTTCCAGCGCCCGACCGGCACCAGCCCCGCGTTGTAGGCGGCCATGATCTTGGGCAGCATGCCGCCGGTCGCCGGGGAATCGCGCAGCATCTCCAAGTGCCGCTGGCCATAGGCGAGATTGACTTGCGGATCGCTCAGATCCTCGTAGCTCGCCCCGAGGCTCAGGCGGCCCGAGTGGTCGCGCGCAGTGCCGGGCATGATCTGCATCAGGCCGCGCGCGTTGGCGGGGCTCACCGCGTTGGTGCGGAAGGCGGATTCCTGGAGCGCATGGGCAAAGGCGAGCGCGGGATCGACCTGCCAGCCGCCGACCGGCTGCCAGTAGGCGATCGGGAAGCGCAGCGAAGGATCGCTCGCCATGCCGTAGGGCGCGTTCTGTGCCATGAACAGCTGGGTCGAGGGCAGGCCCAATTCGCGGGCGAGGCGCGCCAGCGGCGCATATTGCGAGGCCGGCCCGATGCGCGCCTCCTGGCGCAACACGTCGTCGGCGAGCGCGGGGCGACCGATCTCCATCAGCGCCACCGCCACGCGCACATTGCTGCGGCCGGCAAGCTGGTTCCAATCGTCCTTGCCGAAAGGCTGCGGCGGGGCGTGGGCGGGCAGCTCGATGCCGAGCTGGTCGGCGGCGAGCATCCCGTAGAGCGTCTCGTCGTAGCGCGCGGCGGCCGAGAGGTGCTGCTCCGCCTGTCCGGGCTCGCGGCAGCGCACCGCGGCGCGGGCGGCCCAATAGTGCCCGGCGGTCAGCAGCTCGACATTCGAGGCACGCGCGGCGACCCGGCCGAAGGCCTCGCCCGCGAGCGAGCAGTAGTTCAGCCGCCACGCGGCGAGCCCCTCGACCCAGGCGCCTTCCGCGACCCACTCGCCCGTCCCTTCCGCGACGGTGCGCGCGAGTTCCAGCGCGGCATTGTCCTGGTTCTCGATGTAGTAGCTCCACGCGACGCGCTGGCGCCATTCGGCGCGCGCATCGCCCGACAGGAAGGGATCGGCCTCCATCAGCAGGCGCTGCGCCTCGAAGGGGTTGTCGGCCTTGATCGCGGCGAGGATCGCGGTCGCGGTGGCGGCGGGCATGGTGCCGTCGTTCACGCTGCGCGGCAGGATGCGCTTGGGCGCATAGGGCTGGCGCGCGAAGCCTTGCTGCGGCGGCAGGGCGGGAAGATAGGCGAGCCCGCGCTTGGCGCCCATGCGGAGGATCTGTTCGGCCTGCGGCAGTTCGACTCCGGTGTTCAGCCATTCGGCGATCCGCTCGGGCGCGACCTTGGGGCTCTTGGCATGGGTGTAGTATTCGGCGCGGGCGACCTGGTTCAGCACGCCCTCGGGCTTCTTCGCCAGCAGGCCCTCGACCATGTCCCACTGCTCGGCATCGATCGCGGCGAAGAGCTGGCGGTAGTGGTTGCGCTCGTCCTGCGACAATACCGAGGCGACCGCGCGGTCGGACGGAGTCGCGCCGTTCCAGCGCGCGACGAGTTCGACCTGCTGCGCCGCAGCCGTCTGGGGCAAAGCGACGCCGGCCATCGCGACCGTCGCCAGCGCCACGCCCTTCAGCCTCGCGGCGCGCTTCAAACCGACCATTCCATCCATCTCCGCCAGAACCGGCCCTTGAGCCGGGGCATGTTGATCATCGCATCGAGCGTTTCGCTGACGATTACCGGTGTCTTGCACCCGGTCTGGTTGATTTCGCGTAAAGCATGTCCGCCGGCGGGCTCAAGACCCCCGGCCAGCAGGGCGGACAGGCCGGTCCCGAAAGCGACAAGGCGCTGCGGGCGCGCAAGCCGCACGTGGCACGCCGTGACCGCGTCCCACCCGCCGCGGGCGAGCATGGGAAGGTCGGCCATCGGCGTGTGGCAGGGAAGCGCCGCGGCGATATAGGCCTCGTCCTCGGCGATCCCCATCGCGGCGAGGATCGCCGAAAGGAGCCGCCCCTGCGGACCCGAGAGGAGGCGCTCGCCATCGCCTGCCTCGGGCTCGGGGACGAGCACCATCAGCTTCGCACCCGCTGGCCCACGCGGGGGCACGCGGGCAAAGCCGGCGGAGGTCGAGAGCCCCGGGGTTTCCATCCACCAGTTGTGGAAGGCGGCGAGGTCGGCCGGCGGCGAATCGCCGAGCAGATCGGGGCGAGCGGGTGCTGCCGGCTCCGGCGTGGCGGCAGGCGGGGCGGGACGGCGCTGTCGGGACGGCTGCGGGTTTTCGCCAGGCGCGGGGGACCGCCGGTCTCCGTCCGGCAGCGCCGCGCCGCCCGCACCTGCGCTCGGCGCGAGGGGCGCGTCCGCCAACCACGCCGTAGCGTCATCGGTGAAGTCGCAGTCGACCCCCGCGGCCTGCCACCAGGCCAGCGCCGCCTCGAATTCGCGCGCGAGGGTGAGATCAAGGCGGCTCATGGGGGAGTCATCTATCTGCCACGGGTCTTGACTGTCCGCGCCCCGGTTAGCAAGTGAACGGGCAAGGCATATCGCCAGGCTGTGCGGCCTGCGCGGCAAAAAAACAACAAGGATCAGGAAAAGCGCGATGAGCGAACGTGAATCAATGCCCTGCGACGTGGTGATCGTCGGCGGCGGCCCGGCGGGGCTCTCTGCGGCGATCAGGCTCAAGCAGATCAACCCGGAACTCGAGGTGATCGTGCTGGAGAAGGGGTCGGAGATCGGCGCGCACATCCTGTCGGGCGCGGTGGTCGATCCGCGCGGCCTCGACGAGCTCCTTCCCGACTGGCGCAACATGGGCTGCCCGATGGCCGAGACCCCGGTGACCGACAACTGGCACTGGGTGCTCTCGAAGACGGGCAAGACCTCGCTCCCGCACGCGATCATGCCGCCGCTGATGAGCAATGACGGCTGCTACACCGGCTCGCTCGGCAACCTCACCCGCTGGCTCGCCGAACAGGCCGAAGGGCTCGGCGTCATGGTCTTCCCCGGCTTCCCCGCGGCCGAGGTGATGATCGACGAGGAAGGCCGCGTCGCCGGCGTCATCACCCAGGATATGGGCGTCGCCGCCGACGGCAGCCACAAGGGCGACTACCAGCCCGGCATGGAGATCCACGCCAAGTACACTGTGTTCGCCGAGGGCGCGCGAGGCAACCTCACCAAGCGGATGAAGGCGCGCTACGATCTCGAGGCGAACTGCCAGCCGCAGATCTACGGCCTCGGCATCAAGGAGCTGTGGGACATCGACCCCAAGAAGCACAAGCCGGGCCGGGTGATCCACACTCAGGGCTGGCCGCTTTCCGAGAGCGAGAGCTGGGGCGGGGGCTTCCTCTACCACCAGGCGAATGGTCAGGTGGCCTTGGGCTTCGTGACTGCGCTCGATTACAAGAACCCCTGGGTCTCGCCCTACCAGGAATTCCAGCGCTGGAAGCAGCACCCGGCGATCCGCGAATACTTGGAAGGCGGCAAGCGGGTGAGCTATGGCGCGCGCGCGATCAACGAGGGCGGCTGGCAATCGGTGCCCAAGCTTGCCTTCCCGGGCGGGGCGCTGATCGGCTGCGCGGCGGGCTTCGTCAACGTGCCCCGCATCAAGGGCAGCCACACCGCGATCAAAAGCGGGATGCTGGCCGCCGAGAGCATCGCCGCCGCGATCGCCGCGGGCCACGAGAAGACCGAGCTTTCCGACTATGACACCGCAGTCCGCTCGAGCTGGATCGCGACCGAACTGAAGCTCGTCCAGAACGCCGAGCCGGCGGTCGC
>JBJTSG010000070.1:0-5205 GCA_046076505.1 Erythrobacter sp.
CTCGCAGCGCCCCTCGTAGATCGCGTGCTCGCCGTCGGGCCAGGCGATCGCGAGGACGCAGTGGAAAGCGGCGGAGCGGTCGACGCCTTCGCCCTGTTGGGCTAGCAGTCCCTCGACCTTGCCCATCGCCATGTACCAGTCGCGGCCCGGAGAGCCTTCGAACCACTGCCGCTCCGCCCAGTCGGCGGTGTAGACGCCCGGACGCCCGCCCAGCGCCGCGACGCTGAGCCCGCTGTCGTCTGCGAGCGCGGCGAGGCCCGAGGCCTCCGCGGCCGCGCGCGCCTTGATCAGCGCGTTCTGCGCGAAGGTGGTGCCGGTTTCGGCCGGCTCGGGCAGGCCCAGCGATCCGGCTGAGAGGCATTTCACGCCGTGGGGCTCGAGCAGCGCGGCGATCTCTTTCAGCTTGCCCGCATTGTGGGTGGCGATCACCAGCGAGCCGGAGCCCAGGCGGCGGGTCATCGCACCGCGTCCGCTTGCGCCGCGAAGATGCGGTCGCAGCCGATACGGGCGAGGCGCAGGAGGCGCAGCAGGCCCTCCTCATCATAGGTCGCGCCCTCGGCGGTGGCCTGAACCTCGGCGATCTTGCCGCCCGAGAGCAGCACGAAATTGCCGTCCGCATCCGCGCTCGAATCCTCGTCGTAGTCGAGGTCGAGCACCGGTGTGCCCTTGTAGATGCCGCAAGAGATCGCGGCGACCTGCGCTTGAATCGGGTCCTGCTTGATGTCGCCCGCGGCCATCAGCCCGTTGACCGCGAGCCTGAGCGCGATCCACGCGCCCGAGATCGCCGCGGTGCGCGTGCCCCCGTCGGCCTGGATGACGTCGCAATCGAGGGTGATCTGCCTCTCGCCGAGCTTCTGGAGATCGACCACGGCGCGTAAGGAGCGTCCGATAAGCCGCTGGATTTCCTGAGTCCGCCCCGATTGCTTGCCCTTCGCCGCCTCGCGTGCCCCGCGGGTGTGGGTGGCGCGCGGGAGCATCGAGTATTCGCCCGTCACCCAGCCTTCGCCCTTGCCGCGGAGCCACGGCGGGACACCCTTCTCGACACTCGCGGTGCACAGCACCCTGGTGTCGCCGAAACCGATCAGGCACGATCCTTCCGCGTGCTTGGTGAAGCCGGTCTCGATGGTGATGGCGCGCATCTCGTCGGGCGCGCGTCCGGATGGGCGCATGTCTTGTCTCCAATCGGGAAAACCCGTTCGCCCTGAGAATGTCGAAGGGCCGTTCTTCACTTCAGGATTCGCGCTAGAAGATAGTGCAGGCCTCGGGCAAGCTCAGGCCGAACGGAAATTGAGAAAGTTGGCGATAGGCCCTAACTCTCCTCCCATGACCGCGCTTCCCGTCACCGAACTCACCCAGCGCGCGCGCGACATCTTCCAGCGCGTGGTCGAAGAATTCATCGCGAGCGGGCAGCCCGTGGGCTCGAAGACGCTGGCGGCGGATGGCACCCTCAATCTCTCGCCCGCCTCCATCCGCTCGGTGCTGGCGGACCTCGAGACCCTCGGGCTGCTCGCCGCGCCGCACACCAGCGCCGGGCGGATGCCGACCGACGCGGGCCTTAGGATCTTCGTCGACGGGATGATGCGCGTCGCCGAGCCGACGGCGCAGGAACAGGCCGCGATCGAAGCGCGTCTGGCCGAGGCCGGGCCCGTCGAGGCGGCGATCAAGCAGGCCTCGGCGATCCTCTCCGATCTTTCGGGCGCGGCGGGCATGGTGCTGGTCGCCCCGCGCGAACAACGGCTTGCGCAGTTCAGCCTCGTCGACCTCGGGCAGGGTCGGGCACTGGCGGTGCTGGTGGGCGAGGATGGCGGGGTCGAGAACCGCGTGCTCACCATCGGCGGCGCCCTCAGTCCCGGCGCGCTCGACCGCGCGTCGAACTACATCACCGCGCGGCTTGCCGGGCGCACCTTGGCCGAGGCTGCGGCGGCGATGCGGGCCGAGATTTCCAACGGCCAGTCCCAGCTCGACGATGCCTCGCGCGATCTGGTGGAACGCGGGCTTGCCGTCTGGAGCGAAGATGCCGCCGCTCGCCCTGTGCTGATCGTGCGCGGCGCGGCGAACCTTCTCGACGAAGCGGCGCTGGGCGATATCGAGCGGGTCCGGATGCTGCTCGAGGACCTGGAAAACAAGCAGTCGGTCGCCGAACTCCTCGATTCGGCGCGCAAGGCCGATGCGACGCGGATCTTCATCGGCTCGGAGAACCGCCTCTTCGCCCTGTCGGGCTCGAGCGTCATCGCCTCGCCTTACCGCGACCGGGAGGGGCGGGTGGTCGGCGTGCTGGGCGTGATCGGCCCCACGCGGTTGAATTACGCGCGGGTTGTCCCCATGGTGGACCTCACCGCCCGTTCGCTGGGCAAGCTGATCGCTTGAATGGAAAGCCACACTCATGACCGAGAATGACAAGCCGCTGGATCAGGCGGCGGAAGACGAATTGAAGGGCGTGCCCGAGCACCTGCGCGAAGGCGCTGAGGAGCCCGCGCAGGACGGCCTTGCCGAGGCGCTCGAATCGCTGCGCCGCGATCTCGATGCGGCGAGGCAGGAAGTGCTCTATGCTCAGGCCGAGACGCAAAACGTGCGCCGCCGCCTGGAACGCGAGAAGGATGAGGCGCGCGCCTATGCCGCGACGGGCTTTGCCCGCGACATCCTGTCGGTCGCCGACAACCTCGCGCGCGCCATCGAGGCAATCCCGCAATCGCTGCGCGAGGACGACAGCATGAAGGGGCTCGTGGTCGGCCTCGAGGCGACCCAGCGCGAGATCGAGAAGGTCTTCGCCAGCCACGGCATCACCCGCATCGCGCCCGTGGGCCTGCCGCTCGATCCCAACCAGCATCAGGCGATGATCGAGGTGCCCAGCCAAGATCACGAGCCGGGCACCGTGGTCTCGGAGATGCAGTCAGGCTGGATGATCAAGGACCGTCTGCTGCGCGCGGCGATGGTCGCGGTGGCGAAGAAGCCCGACTGATCGGACCATAACGCGCCGAGCGCCGCCAAGCGCGGGGCGAGTGGAGGAACATCGTTGTCTCTGGCGGGGTTGGTCTTTGCGACGATCAACCTCGGGAAAGACACGATGATGACCAGCTTCAAGGCCGCCGCCCTCGGGCTCGCCGCCACCCTTTCGCTGGGTGCCTGCGCTTCCAACTATGCTGGCGAAGGTGCCCTTGCAGGTGCTGCGGCGGGCGCGGCGGTGGGCGCGGTCACGGGCGGCAACGTCGCCACTGGCGCCGCGATCGGTGCCGCAGCGGGCGCAGCCGGAGGCACGCTGATCAAGAAGGACGACGGCAATTGCTACCGCATCGACCGCGACGGGCGCGAGCGCCGCGTCAGCTGCAATTAGGCCGAAAAGCGGGGCGCTCTCTCGGGGGGCGCCCCGCACCCTACTGCAGGTAGATCGCCAGATAGCGGGCGATCAGCAGCACCAGAACGACGAGGCTCGCGCGGCGGCCCCTCACGATCGCGCCCGCGAGCATCAGAGCGACGAGAATGCCCGTGTAGGCGAGGCTCGCAGGCGAGATCAGGTGGCCTAGCGCCGGCACCGACAGCAGGAACGCCCACTGCACCGCCGTCATCACCAGCAGCATCGCAAAGACCACCCGCCGCACCCGCAGGTAGTGGGTGTCGAGGTCGGTGAAGTTTTCGGGATCGCTCGGGAAGACGAGGCGGCTTGCGAGGAAGTAGGCGCTCGAGAAGACCACCACGCCCAGCACCGTTGCGCGGTCCGCCGCGACATGATCCTGCACCGTCCAGGCGAACAGCCAGAAGGACAGGAGATCGAGGATCACGAAGAGGGCGAGGAGCGGGGTCAGCCACCCGATCGAGAAGGCGCGGTCTGTGTTCGGGCGGGACAGCTTGAATTCGAGCGTGCGGCCCAGCCCGGCGAGGAGCTCGACGAGCGAGAGGCCGAGGACGAGGCTGTAGAGGACGAAGACGAATTCGAACTGGCTCATGCGCGCGCGGCTCCCGGGAAGGCGACGAGCGCGGCATAGGCGCGTTCGTCCGCAATCCCCGGCACCTGCGCACCCTTGCGGAGCAGGAACGCATGCCGCACGATCTCGGCCTGCTGTTCGAGCCCGTAGCGCGCCAGCGGCCAACCCGGCTTCAGCGCATAGTCGTAGCGGCTCCACGGGTGGCGCATCAGCAGCAGAAACCAGCGGCCGCGGGTCTGGGCCTGCCACACATGGGTCATCTCGTGGATGAAGTGGCTCTGCTTTGCGATGTCGGCGGCGGCGAAGTCGTCGCAGTATTGCGGCGCCTCAGGGTGGAAGTGGAGGTGGCCCATCGGCGCCATGGTCACGCCGCGCGGCTGGAAGGGGAAGAACTTGCGGCGCCGGACCGTCACCCGCGCATAGTCGATCGCGTCGCCGAACACCGAGCGGGCGAGCGCGACCTCGCCCGGGGTGAGCGGACGCGCGCCGCCTGCCGGGCAGGCGAGGGCGGTAACGGCGTCTGAGCTCAGCGCTCGTCCCCGGCGGCGCGCACGGGGGCCTCGGCGGCGACCTTGGTCCCGTCGGACAGGGTCAGCGTCACCTTTGCCGTGGCACCCGGCTTGAGCCCGCTACCCGGGTCCATCGCCATCACATGCAGGCCGCCGGGCGCGAAGGTGACCGGTGCGGTCGCGGAGAGCGGCACGCTGTCGGCCATCACCATCTGCATCTTGCCAGCCTCTTCGGCATAATCGTGGATCATCGTCATCCCCGCGCCCTCGACGTCGACGCTCGTCAAGCTCACCCCCGCCGGCCCCGTGTAGGCGAGGTCGAAATACACCGCCGCCGGATTGCCCGCGACCGGCGCGAGCACCAAGCGCGCATTGCTGACGGTGAGCGCGGAGGCTGCCGGCGCGCCGCTCTCGGCAGGCTGCGCGGGCGCCTCGCTGCCTTTCGAGCAGGCGGCAAGGGGAAGCAGCAAGGCGGAGGCCGCAGCCGCAAAGCCCGCGCGGGGAAGGGTGATCATGGGGAATGTCTCCTTGTGGAATGGCCGCGAAATCTAGAGCCGGGGATATCTTGTGCCAAGCGAAAGCACACCTATATCGCCCTCACAAACGAGCCGCCAAGGCGCTTTGCCGACCACGGGAAGCCGACGGCAGCGGTGTCCAACAATTGTCCTGATGGATGGGGAAACAATGGGTAAAGTAATCGGTATCGACCTCGGCACCACCAACTCCTGCGTCGCAGTCATGGACGGCGGCAAGCCCAAGGTGATCGAGAACTCGGA
>JBJTSG010000071.1:0-8092 GCA_046076505.1 Erythrobacter sp.
CTGCGGGTGGTGCACAAGAGCGCCTGCAAACGCTTCGGCACGGTGCTCGGCCCGGAATACAACCCGGCGCACGAGGATCACTTCCACCTCGAGGGCGTGGGCGCCAAGTTCTGCCGCTGAGGGCGGCGCGGGCGCGCTCCGTTTGGGATAAGTTGGTGGCCCGGGCCGAGGGTAGGAATTCGGCCCGGACCACCGGGGGGACTGTATGCCGGCGGCGCGCGGCGCGAGCGGCCGCAGAGCCGGGCGTCAGGCGCGCAGCCGCGGTTCCAGCTTCGCTTCCAGCTTCAGCCGCACCGCTTCCGCGGCATGGCGGGCGCCCAGCTTGGTCATCATGTTGGCGCGGTGGATCTCCACCGTGCGCGGGCTGATGTCGAGCTCGCGGGCGATCGCCTTGTTGCTGCTGCCTTCCGCCAGCCAGTCGAGCACTTCGCGTTCGCGGACGGAAAGGGTCGAGATTCGGTCGCGCGCCTCGATCATGCGGCGGCGGGCGGCGCCGAACTGTTCGGCCTCCTTCTCGATCCGCATCATGCAGCGGGTGAAGCGTTCCGGATCGAGCGGCAGGGCGAGGTAATCGAGCGCGCCGGCCTTGATCGCCTCGACGATGCGGCCCGGACGCGGCTGCTGGTCCACCGCGATCAGCGGCAGCCAGATGCCGAGCCGCCCGAGCCGGTCGAGGATCATGCCCACCCCGCCTTCCTCGGCCGTGTCGCGGGCGACGATGATCCCGTCGCGCGGCGGGTGCACCGCAAGCTCGGACAGGTCGCCGTAGACTTCGCAGTGGTGGCCGAGACCGAAGCCCACCCGGGCGAGTTCGGCGCGCTGGCGGCTGCAGGAGTCGATGAAGTGGAGGGGGGCTCTGCGTGTCATGGCAGTATGTCTGCGCTAACCCACTTAGGGTTACACGCAGGAGCGCCCCCGATCCGGAGGATTTACCATATCCGTATCGGGTCAAACATCTGATATAAAATGAAAATATCGCTCCGGAACGGAGGCAGATCGGGCTCGCCCCCTACGCGTCATCGCTGAACTTGTAGGGCGGCAGCGAATGAAAGGCCGATCGCAGCGCATTGCCCCAACCCGATGAAATCGTGTCGAAATATTTATCGTCCTCGGTCACCCGGTGCTCGTGCAATGGATTGAAATCATCTTTTCCGATCACCAGCAAATCCAGCGGCAATCCCACCGAAAGGTTAGCCTTGAGGGTCGAATCGAAGCTGACCATCATCAGCTTCACCGCGTCCTCGAAGCTCATGCCCCGATCGTAGCCGCGGATCAGGATCGGGCGGCCGTACTTGGTCTCGCCGATCTGGAAGAAGGGCGTGTCCCAGCTCGCCTCGATGAAGTTGCCTTCCGGATAGATCATGAACAGGCGCGGCTGCATGCCCTTGATCTGCCCGGCGACGATCATGGTGGCAGTGAAGCGGCCCTTGCCGGCCTCGCCATTGGCGCGCTGCACGTCCTCGATGGTGGTGCGCAGGATCTTGCCGATCTGCGTCGCGACCTGGAACATCGTCGCGCCCTTGAGGATGCAGTTCTCGCGCTCCTCGGGGGCCTTGGTGCGCTCCTCGAGCTGGCTGATGACGGCCTGCGTGGTGGCGAGGTTGCCCGCCGTCATCACCGCGATGATGCGCTCGCCCGGAACGGTCCAGTGGAACAGCTTGCGGAAGGTCGAGATGTTGTCGACGCCCGAGTTGGTGCGGGTGTCGCTCATCAGCACCAGGCCCCTGTCGAGCACCATGCCAACGCAATAGGTCATGTCCGCAATCCTTCCTTGCCCCGCCCTGCCCTAGCGCGGGCGCGGCGCGAGCGCAAAGGGCGCAGCTACTGGTTCGACTGGCCCTGGCTGTGGGACTGCGATTGGCCCGGCTTGCGGGCCTCGACCGCAACCCCCACGGTCAGCCGCTGGTCCGAGGCGCCGATGCTGATCCCCGTCACGGGCGCCGCGTCGCGGTAATCGCCCCCCGTCGCGACGCGCACGTAACGCGGATCTGGCGAGATGCCGTTGGAGATGTCGAAGCCGACCCAGCCGAGCCCTTCGACATGGGCCTCGGTCCAGGCGTGGGTCGCCTCCTGCTCGATGCGGTCGTTCATCATCAGGTAGCCACTGACGTAGCGCGCCGGGATGCCGCTCGCCCGGGCGGCGCCGATGAAGATGTGCGCGTGGTCCTGGCACACGCCGTAGCCGTGGGCGGCAGCCTCCTCGGCGGTGGTGGCCGGCGAGGTGCGCCCGGTCTCGTAGGCGACCCGCTCGCGCACGATTGCGGAGAGCGCGTGGAGGAAATCGAGGGGCGCCTCGGCCGGGCTCCCCGGCACGTCGCGCAGCAGCGCCCTGAGCTTTGCCCCGGGGCGGGTCAGCGGCGTCTGGTGCAGGAAGCTCCACAAGGGCAGGTGCCCGGAATGGCGCCCGATCACCCCGGCGTTGTCCTCGGTCTCGACCAGTCCCTCGCAGGTGACCGTCACCTCGCGCGCGCCGGGGGCGAGACTGACGAGGGTCACGTGGTTGAAATGCTGGTCGTCATACTCGAGCTCGGCCGCGGCGTTCTCGAAGCGCATCCGCCACTCGAGGATGCGCTGGCCGTGGGTTTCCTTCGGCGTCAGGCGCAACCGCTGGAGCGCGTGCACCACCGGCTCGCCGAAGGCGTAGTGGGTGGTGTGGCGGACCTGGAGGGTAAGCTTGCTCATGCGTGGAACCGGTAGTCCTGCGCGATCGCGGCGGCGAGCGCATTGTTGCGGGCGAGGACGTCGACCAGGAACTCGTGCAAGCCTCCCTCGAAGATCATCTCGACGCTGAGGTTGCCCCACTTCGCGTCGGCCTCGCGCATCAGCGCGATCGCGCGCCCCTCGCCGCCATGCGCGCGGGCGAGCGAGGCGAGGCAATCGCGCAGCGCGCGGCGGCAGAAGGCGAGGCTCCTCGGGAAGCGTTCGTCGAGCACCACGAACTCGACGATCCCCTTCGCCTCGATCTGCCCGGCGTTGAGCCACGAATAGGCCCGCGCCCCAGCGACCGAGCGCAGCACCTGCTCCCACTGCCCGGTGTCGAGGCTCGATCCCACGTAGGAGAGCGAGGGCAGCAAGATGAAGTACTTCATGTCGAGAATGCGCGCCGAGCTGTCGGCACGCTCGATGAAGGTGCCCGCGCGGCTGAAGTGGTAGCCCTCGTCGCGCAAAATCGAGCCGTCGAAGGCGCCGTGGACCTGCGTGCCCGCCCGCCGGATCGCTGCGAGCACCTCGCCAACCGCCGCCTGGCTCACCGGGCGGGCGAGCAGCCGGTCGAGCCGCATCCAGTTCTCGTTGACCGCCTCCCAGACGTCGGACGAGATATTGATCCGCGCCATCCGCGCGTTGGCGCGCACCGCGCCGAACATCGCGCGCACGTTGCCGGGATTGGTGCTCCCGCGCAGCACGAAGTTCCAGACCTGGAGGCCGTCATAGCCCTCGTGCGCCGCCTGATAGGCCTGCGTCAGGCCCAGCGTCGCGATCACCGAGCGCCACTCGGCCTCGGCGGTGACGACGTCGCGGGTCAGCGCCATCCTGAGCGCCGCCTCGAGCAGGCGCGCGGTGTTCTCGGCCCGCTCGAGGTAGCGGAACATCCAGAACAGTCCGTTGGCGGTTCGCCCCAGCATGTCAGTCCTTCAGCACCCAAGTGTCCTTTGTGCCGCCCCCCTGGCTCGAGTTGACCACCAGCGATCCCTTCTTGAGCGCGACCCGGGTGAGACCGCCCGGGGTGATGTCGATGCCCTCGGGACTGACCAGCACGAAGGGGCGCAGATCCACGTGCCGGGGCGCGAGGCCCTTGGCGGTGTAGATCGGGCAGGTCGACAGAGCGAGCGTGGGCTGGGCGATGTAGTTCTCGGGCCGCGCGAGGAGCTTGACCCGGAAGGCGGCGATCTCGCGCTTCGAGGCGGTCGGTCCGATCAGCATCCCGTATCCGCCCGAGCCGTGCACTTCCTTCACCACCAGCTCCGACAGGTTGTCGAGCACATAGGCGAGCGCGTCCCTGTCCGCGCAGCGCCAGGTCTCGACATTGGGCAGCAGCGGGCGCTCGCCGGTGTAGAACTCGACAATCTCGGGCATGAAGGAATAGATCGCCTTGTCGTCGGCGATCCCCGTGCCCGGCGCATTGGCGATGGTGATACCGCCGGCACGGTAGACGTCCATGATCCCCGGCACCCCGAGCACCGAATCCGGGTTGAAGGTGAGCGGATCGAGGAACTCGTCGTCGACCCGGCGATAGAGCACGTCAATCGGCTGGTAGCCACGCGTGGTGCGCATCTGCACCCGGCCCTCGACAACGCGCAGATCGCTCCCCTCGACGAGCTCGGCGCCCATCTGGTCGGCGAGAAAGGCGTGCTCGAAATAGGCGGAATTGTAGATGCCCGGAGTGAGCACCGCGACGGTCGGCTTGCCGCCGGTGTAGGCAGGCGGCACGCAGGCCGCGAGGCTGCGGGCGAGGCGGCGGGGGTAGTTGGAGACCGACTCCACCCCGATCCGGCTGAACAGATCGGGGAACATCCCCATCATCGTCTCGCGGTTCTCGAGCATGTAGGAGACGCCCGAGGGGGTGCGCGCGTTGTCCTCAAGGACGAAGAACTCGTCGGGCCCGGTGCGCACGAGGTCGATGCCGACGATGTGGGTGTAGATGCCGCCTGGCGGGGTGAAGCCGACCATGTTGGCAAGCCACGCCTCGTTGCCGCGCAGCAGGCGTTCCGGCAGCCGCCCGGCGCGCACGATCTCCTGACGGTGGTAGAGGTCGTAGAGGAAGGAATTGAGCGCCCGCACCCGCTGCTCGATCCCGCGCGACAGGCGGCGCCACTCGGCGGCGGTGATGATGCGCGGCACCATGTCGAAGGGGATGAGGCGCTCCTCGGCCTCGTTCTCGCCGTAGACGTTGAAGGTGATACCGGTGCGGCGGAAGGTGTCGTCCGCCTCGCGGTCCTTGCGGCGCAGGAATTCCGGCGGCTGCTCGTCGAACCAGCGACAGTACTCGGCATAGGCCGGCCGGGTGTTCCCCGCGCCGTCGAACATCTCGTCGAAATTCCCGCCCCGCCCGTGCATCGACCCTACGCTGAATGACTTAGCCGGCGTTCACCTTACCGGGGCTTTCGCAAAAGGAAAGCGGGTGGGGCGTTTGACGTAGGCGGAGCACGGTCCTGCGGCTGGGGATCAGCCTCGCGCGCTCTCGAGCTCCGCGAGCAGCGTGGTGATCACCTGCGGGTCGTAGGTGAAGCCCATGTGCGTGCAGCGCAAGGGAATCGCACGGTCGCGCTCGCCCGGGCGGCCGGCGGCGCAGCGCGGGGCGATGACGCCATCGTTGGCGCTCCACAGGGCGACCGTCTCTACCGGGGGCTTTGTGCGCAGGTCCGCGTCGATGGGCGGGGCGTCCACCGAATGTCCGGTGATGAACTGGTAGGCCCGCCAGACGTTATTGGCCCGCGGGCTTCCCGAGAAGGGCGAGCCCATCGAGATCACCTTCGCCACCGCTTGCGGCTGGCGCTTGGCGATCTCGCGCGCGTAGAGCCCGCCAAGGCTCCAGCCGACCAGCACCACCTTGCGCTTGTGCCGCGCATGGAGTTCCAGCAGCCGCGCCTCGATGGCGTCGAAGCGGTCGGGGTCGGGACCCCAGTTGCGGCCCAACCCCCAGCGTTTGGCGATGTGCCCGGCCTGCTCGAGATGCCGCGCAAGGTAGCGCATCCGCATCGGGTGCGCGCCGAAGCCGGGAAGGATCATCACCACCTGCGGGTTCGCCGTCACCGCCACGGGGATGCGGCGACGCGGGCGGCGGACCGGCTCAAGCAGCACCTGCGCTTCGCCGATCAGCCGCGCGAGGCGGGGCTTGCCGGCCTCGAACTCCTCGGGGCAGGCCTCGCGCGCCAGCGCCAGCCGCCGCGCGAGCTCGCTTGCCGCATAGCGCTGCTGCGCCTGTGCGCCCGCCGCGAGCAGCGGGGCGGGAAGCCGGGAGCGGTCGAAGGCGAAGCGCGAGGCCATGCCCTGTACTACGCACGAAGCGCCTGAATGTTCAATGAAGTGTCACAGACGCAACAAAAGTGACACAATCTTGCGCGGTCACTTGGCCGCAGGCGCCGCCTTGCACGCCCCGACCCGCTCGTGCTTGACGCTGGCGGTCATCTTCGCTTTGCCCGCCCCGTCGAAGGCCATCTGCGTGGTCGCGACGAGGTCCGCGCCGGTCGCGCTGGCGGTGCCGCTGAGGTTGCTGCGCACCTCCCGCCCTTCCGCCTTGCACACCATCACCGCGTCGAGCTTGTTGCCCGAAAGGGTGAAGCTCTCGTATCCGCACTCGCCGTTCTGGCCCTGCTTGACCATCTCCTCGAAACCCTTGCCGACCTCCTCGGCGGTGAGACAGTCCTCGACCGTGGTGGTCATGCCCGCGCCGTGGCCCTTCATTTCGGGCGGCAGGCCGGGGATCTGGAGATCGGTCATCGTGACGGTGGTCCTGTAGAGGCCCGGCTGGGGCTTGAGGCCTGCGTCCTCGACCTCCTTCGCCGCCTCGCCAAGGCTGACCTTGCCGTTCCCGTCGGCATCGGCCGAGCCTGCGCCGGAACAGCCCGCTAGGAACAGCGCGACAGCGGCCGCGGCGATGGTGGCGTGGGTTCTCATGGCGGGTCTCCTGTTGCTCGGTGCGCATCATAGCCCGGATTGCGGCGAAGCGTGATTCGAAAAGCGCTGCGTGCGGGCTGCGCGGCTTGCGCGTCCCCGCTTTGTTCCCCATACAGGAGCGCATGGCCGAACTTGTGATCCGCCGCGGACTGGACGAGCCCGAGACGGGCGCCGACTTCGTCCCGCACCGCCCCAATCGCCCCGAGAAATCGATGGGCGGCATCCCTTTCAGGCTCGTCTCGGACTACCAGCCCGCGGGCGACCAGCCGACCGCGATCCGGGAGCTGACCGAAGCGGCGCTCGCGGGCGACCAGACGCAGGTGCTGCTCGGCGTGACCGGATCGGGCAAGACCTTCACGATGGCGAAGGTGATCGAGACCCTCCAGCGCCCCGCGCTGATCCTTGCCCCCAACAAGATCCTCGCCGCCCAGCTTTACGGCGAGTTCAAGAGCTTCTTTCCGGAGAACGCGGTCGAATATTTCGTCTCCTACTACGACTACTACCAGCCCGAGGCCTACGTCCCGCGCTCCGACACTTACATCGAGAAGGAGTCGAGCGTGAACGAGGCGATCGACCGGATGCGCCACTCGGCCACCCGCGCGCTGCTCGAACGCGACGACGTGATCATCGTGGCGTCTGTGTCATGCCTCTACGGCATCGGCTCGGTCGAGACCTATTCGGCGATGATCTTCGACATCAAAGTGGGCGAAGTGGTCGACCAGCGCGAGCTGATCAGAAAGCTCGTCGCCTTGCAGTATAAGCGCAATGATGCCGCCTTCGCCCGCGGCAATTTTCGCGTCCGCGGGGATAGTCTGGAGATTTTCCCCTCGCACTACGAGGACATGGCGTGGCGCGTCACCTTCTTCGGCGACGAGATCGAGGAGATCGCCGAGTTCGACCCGCTGACCGGCACCAAGGGCGCGAAGCTCGACAAGGTGCGGGTCTATGCCAATTCGCACTACGTGACGCCCGGCCCGACGATGAAGCAGGCGATGGCCGCCATCAAGTTCGAGCTCGAGGAGCGCCTCAAGGAGCTCGAGATCGAGGGCAAGCTCCTCGAGCGCCAGCGGCTTGAACAGCGCACCAATTTCGACCTCGAGATGATCGCGGCGACAGGCTCGTGCGCGGGGATCGAGAACTACAGCCGCTTCCTCACCGGGCGCCTGCCCGGCGAGCCGCCGCCGACGCTGTTCGAATACCTCCCCGAGAACGCGCTGCTGTTCGTCGACGAAAGCCACCAGACCGTGCCGCAGATCGGCGCGATGGCGCGCGGGGACCACCGCCGCAAGCTGACGCTCGCCGAATACGGCTTCCGTCTGCCCTCGTGCATCGACAACCGCCCCTTGCGCTTCAATGAGTGGGACGCGATGCGCCCGCAGACCTTCTGCGTCTCGGCCACCCCGGGCGGCTGGGAGATGGAGCAGACTGGCGGCGTCTTCGCCGAACAGGTGATCCGCCCCACCGGCCTGATCGACCC
>JBJTSG010000072.1:0-5819 GCA_046076505.1 Erythrobacter sp.
GTAGCGCGGCGTCCGGTCAGTCGGAGTCCGTGCCGGTGACGTCGAAGGCGACCGTCATCCGTGCGCCGCGCGTGATCGGCCGGGTGCCGTGATAGAGCGTGCTCGGGAACAGCACGAGCGTGAACGGCTCGGGCCGGATCGCATGAAGGCTCGGAAGACCCGCCGCGAGGCCCGGCGGCGGGTTGCCGAGTTCGAGCCAGCCCGGGCCGCCGGGCGCATCCACCTCCTCGGGCACGAGCCAGTAGCTTGCGGAGGAGAGCAGCCCCAGCGGGTGGATGTGCGAGGCGTGGTGCCCTTCACCCTCGAGGCGGATCGACCAGCTGCCGCTGATCGTCCAGGGCGCATCGCGATGGACGAGCAGCGGGTGGGCCGCGTCGCGCGGTGGCAGGCCGGCGCGGTATTCGGCCATCGCTTCTTGGAGCGCCTCCTCGAGCCGGGCGAGCTCGGGCTCGGTGCGCGCGAACAGCGCGCCCTTGGTCTGGCTGCCGCGCTTCACCGACTGCCCTATCGGCCATGCCGAGTGTCGGTGCAGACCGTCCAGTAGCGCGAGGATTGCCTCGCGTTCGTGCGGCGCGAGGGGGAGCGCGATCTGCCGCACCAGCCCCTCCTGACCGTGCAGCCAGTCATGCCGGGCATCGCCCGTCATGCGCCACGCAAGATCGGTGAGCGCCCATGCGGCAACGTCGCCGGGTCGCGCGGCGAGCACGCGGGCGAGCTCCGCCTCGGCGCGACGGGGCTCGCCGAGACGGAGCCAGTTGTGGCCGCGAGCCGTCGCCCACTCCGGGCTCTCCATGTGACCGAAGGAGTCCAGCACGGCTTGCGCCCTGTCCGCGTCGCCCGCCTCGCCGAGCGCCACCGCCTCCGCGAGCGCGAGGTCCGCGTCCTCCGGCCACCTCGCCCTTGCGCGGGTGAGGACGGCGGCACTCTGCGCATGGCGGTCGACCCCGTCGAGCACGTCGACCCATGCGAGCCAAACCGCCGGGCTCGCCTCGGCACCTGCCGCGACGGTCCCGAAATGGTCGGCGAAACCCTCCCGGTCCCCCGCGCCCCAGCGCAGCTCGGCGTGCAGCTTGAGCGCGTCGGTCCAACCCCGCACATGAGTGACGAGGGTGGTGGTGCAATCGAGCGCCTCGGCGGTGCGGCCCTCGAGCGCGAGCGCCTGAGCATAGTCGAACAGCAACTGCGGATCGCCGGGGTTGAGGGTCAGCGCCGTCTCGCAATCGGCCACGGCGGCAGGATCGCTGCGCTCGAGCGACAGGCGCGCGCGGCTGCGGGCGGTGCGCGGACCAGCCGGATCGAGCGCCACGGCACGCGCCATGCTCGCGCTCGCTGCGCGATACTGCCGCGCCTGCCGCTCGCTGTCGGCCCGCACACGCCAGTAGCCGGCATTCGCCGCCGCCGCGTCTTCGAGCGGGGCGAGCAACGCCGCGGCCCGCGCCGGGCGGCCGAGCCGGCCAAGCACGATCGCTGCATTGACTGCCGCCTCGACGAGCGCGGGATCGCGGGCGAGAGCCTCTTCGAACAGCACCAGCGCCTGCTCGAGCCGCCCTGCCTCGAAGTGGAAATTGCCCGCCGAATTGGCGAGCCGCGCGTCCTTCGGAAAGGCGGCGAGGCCTTCGGCGTAGAGCTTCGCTGCCGCCTCGTCCTCACCGCGCGCGGCGAGCTGGCTCGCTTGGCTTGCGATGGCCGCGCCGCTCATCGGGTTACTTGCTGCGCAGCCACCCGGTCACCGCCAGTCGCCCGATCGGGGCAAAGGGCGGGACGTAGCTGACGAGGTGCGGGGTCGGCACGCGGAACAGGTTCAATGCGTTGAACCGCGGCCGGAAGCCCTCGACCACGTCGCCCTCCTCGTCGAGGAAGAGGAGATGCCCGCCCCAGTCGGGGTGCCAGTCATCGCGTGCGAGGTTGAGAACGTAGGCGACCTCCCAGCCTTCGGCGACGTGGCTGTCGATGTGCCGGCCGAGGTAGCTGCCGGGCGCGAACAGGGTCGCCTGCGCGTCGGCCTTGACGAGGGCGAGCCCCGTCACCGCGCGGGCGAGATCAAGGAAGTCGGGGGCGTTCAGGTATTCGAGCAGGATCTCGTGCGGCCCGCCCGGGTCCCAGCCCTGCTGCATCGCCTCGATGATCGGATAGTGCGCGAAGCGGAAGCCGTATTCGCCGCGCGCGCTGTGTTCCTCGGCGGTGCGGGCGGCCTGCTGGAGCGCCTGGTTGCCTGTCGGCGTGCGGGTCTCCTGCGCGGTGAAGCTGCGCGGCTTTGCATTGCCCGCGCCCACCGCCATGCCCCACGGCGTGCCGCGGGCGAGCACCGCCTGCAATTCGCGGGCACTCTCCTCGGTGAGCACGTCACGGATCTGCACCCGGCCCGTCGCCGCGAAGCGGGCGGCGTGGGCCGCGATGTCGAGCGCGGGGTTGATCGCGAAGAGGGTCTTCAGCGCCTCGGACACAGCGTCAGCGGACCCGCCGGCCCTTCACGCCCTTCTGCCCGTCGATGCGCAGAAAGTAGCTGCCGAAGGTGCCCGCGCGGATCTCGAGCGGCTGCCCGATCTTGGGCGACATGAGCCGCGCCGGCATTTCGTCGAGCTGCCACTGCGCGCCTTCCGTGGTGGTGATGACGTAGGCGCCGCTCCTGTCCATGCGCACCCCGGCGACCTTGGTGTCGAGCGCGTCGAATTCGTCGGCCTGCTCCGGGTCCTCCTTGTCGCGCTTGCCGCCGAAAATCCCGAAATCGGGGAGGGCAAAGCCGAACAGCTTGCGCCGCGTCTCGCGGACCTGGGCGCGGTCGACGACGCGGACCTCGCCCTGGCTGCTCGCCGAGACGACCTTGGCGACCGCGGCATCGTAGCACGCGAGGCGCTCGGCATTGTCGGTCTTGGACTGACAGGCGCGCAAGGCGGTGATGTAGGCGCTTTCGGCCGGCTCGTCGGCAGCCGCGGCTGGCCCTGCGGCAACGAGGGCGGCGACGAACGCCGCGGCGGCGGCGGCACGGATCGCTGGCATGGTGCTTGTCTCCCTGTCCTTGCCGCCCTGATTAGGCGCGCGGCGGCGACGTGGCAATCAGTCCTCGTAGCCCATCGCGGCGATCCACGGGGCGAGGATCGGCATGACCGGCGCAAGTTGGTCGGCATAGCGCCGCCAGCGCCCGCTCGCCCGGGTGTAGAGCTTCTCGCCGATCTGCGCGTAGCTCGCGGTGCGCACGCGGCCGCGCTCGCGGGCGGTCTCGTCATGGGCGAGGAGGCGATCGTTCCAGGCGAGGCCCAGCCATTCGACGAGCGGCTGCAATTCGCCGCGCGCGTCCTTCACCAGCCGCTCGTAGCGCACTACGTGGCTCTGGAGCGGAAACAGCTCGCCGGCACGATGCCAGGCACGGAACACCGCGTCATAGGTGCGTGCGGCCTCTTCCAGATCGGTGAAACTGCGCATCGCGAGGTTCAAAGTGAAGTTCGCCATGAAGCAGCTCAGCACGACGTCGGCCGGGTGGCGCTCGGCAAGGATGAACTTCGCTTTCGGGAAGAGGCGGTGGATCTCCGCCGCCCGCGCCATGTTGAGCGGGTGCTTGTCGACGAGCCACCGCTGCCCGTCCCAACCGTGGCGGCGGGCGCTCGCGAAATAGGTCTCGCGCAGCTGCGCGCATTGCGCGGTGGTGAGCTGCGCGAGGTCCGTTCCGCCGGTGAGCCCGAAGGTTTCGGCGATCATCGGCCGCTCCTCGAGGACGCACAGCTCGGGCAGGCCCATCAGCATGGTGTCGAGCAGCGTCGTGCCCGAGCGCGGAAAGCCGACGAGAAACACGGGATCGCGCTGCGCCGGATCGGCGGCGGGCGGCGCGGGCGGGGCCCAGCGCGCGGCCCATTCGGGCGTCCAGCGGGCGAGGTCCGCCTCGAGCCCCTCGCGGTAGGAGGGGCCGGCGAGCGGCGGCACATCGGCGAGTGCGGCGGCGTTCATGCGGCTGAACGCCGCGAAGGCGGCAGGCGCGTTGCCGAGGCGCTCGGCGATGTTGCCGATCAGCGCCTCGCGCCGCATCGGGTGGATCGTCTCGGGGATCGCGGCGGCGTGTCGCGCGGCGTCCTCGAAGCGGCCCTCGCGCTGGGCGAGCCAGGCGTGGAGGAAGGCGGCTTCGGGCGGGCAGGCCGCAGGGTCGAGGCCGACGAGCAGCGCGGCGAGGTCGGCGGTGCGGTTGGTCGCCTCGTAGAGCCGTCCCAGTTCGATGTGGGATTCGCCAAAGTCGGGCCAGCGCGCGACGGCCTTCTCGAGCACCGCGACTGCTTCCTCGATGAGCTCGTTGTGCGCAAGCGCCATGGCAAGCTCGGTCTGCACCGCGCGGTTGTCGGGGGCGAGCTGGGCGGCGTCGCGCGCCACCTTGAGGCGCGGGCCGCCGAGGTCCGCGCGGCGCAGCACGTCGGCGAGGTTCAAGTAGATGCCCGGCTCGTCGGGACGGTATGTGATGGCGTTTTCGAAAGCCTCGAGCGCGGCGTCGAAGCGCCCTGCGGCGGCATGGATGTTGCCGAGGTTGTTCCAGCTCTGCGCATCATGCGGCTCGGCCCGGAGCACGCGGGAATAGGCGGTCACCGCCGGGCCGTCCTCCCCGCGCTGCTGGCGGATCCAGGCCTCTACGCGGGCGAGTTCGGGGTGGCCCGCGCCGTTCGCGAGATGGAAGGCCTCCGCCTCGCGTCCCGCGCCGAGCAGCGCCTTGGCGAGGTCGGCGCGGATGTCGGGATCCTCCGGGCGCAACGCGGCGAGCGGTTCGAGGTGCCGCAGGGCGCGGGCCGGGTCGCCGAGTTCGAGCCCGGCGAGGCCGGCGATTGCGAGGAACGGCGCGCCGGCTTCGGTGGGGGAAGCGTGGGCCTCGGCCAGCGCCAGTGCGCCCGCGGCATCGCCCGTGCGGCGCAGGCGGATCGCTTGGTCGAGAGCGGCGGAGTGGTTCATCGGGTCAGTCCTGTCGGGGGCGGGCAATATCGAAGGCGACCGTCAGCCGCTCGCCAGCGGGGAAGGGGCGGGTACCATGCCACAGAGTCGAGGGGAACAGCACCAAGCGGCCCGGCCGGGGCTCGACGCGGCGGATGGGTGGAAGCGAGGGCACGAGGTCGCGCGCCTCGCCAAGCGACAGCCAGCCGGCCTCGTCGTCCGCGCCTGCGCCGATGCTGGCTGGAAGAGCGACGTAGAGCGCCGAGCTGAACCACCCCTGCGGATGGACGTGATCGGTGTGAAAGCCCGCGTCCGTCAGCCGAACCGACCACGAGCCGGCGATGCGCAGCGGCGCCCGCCTGGCGAGGAGCGTCGGGTGGCCGGGCTCAGGGGCTGGAAGCCCGGCGACATGCCGTTCGACAATCGCCAGCAGCCGCGCCTTGAGGTCGCGGATCACCGGCGCGGCGTGGAGCAGCAGGTTGCCGTCGGTCTGCGTGCCGCCGCGCACCGACTGGTCGAGCGGGGCGGCGGTGCTGCGGTGGAGCGTGCGCAAGTGCTCGGCGAGCGCGGCGAGCTCCTCCGGGGAAAGGCCGATGTCGTAGACGCCGACCAGTGCCGGGTCGCCCTCGAGCCACTGCCAGCGGGGGTCGTCCGTGAGGCGCCACGCGACCGCGAGGAGCGGCCAGATGCCCGCCTCGCCCGGCGTGCCCCGCCACGGCTCGAGCAGCGCGGCGGCGGCGTCGGGCTCGCCGCGGCGCAGCCGGTGGCGGGCGAGCAGAACCGCTTCGTCGACGTCGGCGGGAGGACCGGCGGCGGTGAAGAGAGGCTCCGCGCGCGCGAGGTCGCCGGCTTCGGATGCGACATGGGCGGCGAGCGCGACGAGCCAGCGCTGGTCCCCGAGCCGCGCGCGGGCCGCCTCG
>JBJTSG010000073.1:0-4253 GCA_046076505.1 Erythrobacter sp.
TGGTGCGTGCCGCGCTCGATGATCCCGCGCGCGCGCTGTGCGCCTTCGCCAGCCAAACCGACCACCGCCACCGCCGCCGCGACTTCTGCGCGGTGCCCGCCAGTCCCGAGGTCACCGCCTTCGCCGCAACCCTCGCGCGGCGGCTCGAGGGTGTGCTTTCGGCCTATTGCGGGCGCGAGCACCCGCTGCTCGAGGTGACGACGCTGACCAGCTATCTCGGCTCCTCGCACCAGTACATCCACCGCGATCCGGCCGGCGTCATCAGCCTCTTCGCCGCGCTCGAGGACGTGTCGGAGGCGCAGGGCGGCACGGTGTTCGTTCCCGGCACCCAGCCGAGCGGCGTGTCCGGGCGCGCGCACGACCGGCAAGCGCTCGAGGCGATGGCGCTCTGTGCCCTCGCCTGGAACGGGCGGATCACCCGGCACAACCTCGCCAAGCTATGGCTGATGCGCAGGAGCAAGGACGCCCCCCTCGCGCCGGGCGAATTCCGCGACCGGGTGTTCTCGACCAAGTGGGACGAGCACCAGCCGAACCTGCTGCGCTTCCTCCTCGGCAAGAACTCGCTGTTCAGCGCGCGGATGCTGGGCCCGCGCACCCTGTGGAAGCTGTGGCGCCGCCGCGCCGAGCTGCGGACGCGCTTCCGCCTCGTCCAGACCGCCCCGAGGAAGGGCACGGTGATCCTCTACTAGAGCGACATGCTCCACGCCGGCCCCGACAACCGCTCGCCCGCGCCGCGCCGCCTGTTCAGCCTGAGCCTCGCGCGCGGCCCGGTGACGGAAAAGCTGTGGCACGACGGCTATTCGCCGCACCCGACGCTGAAGGCGAACGCGATGAGCTTCGGGGACCTGCTAAAGGCCGAAGCGACGAGCCGGCAGGCCGCGCCATCCTAAGCTGTCCCGGTCGGCAAGCCGCAGCGATAGCGCACGGCGAGCAGGCCCAGGGTCAGCGCGAGGACGAACACCACGCTCTCGATCCCGAGCTTGAGCCCCAGGCGCGATGCGCGCGTGCGGGCTGGTGGGCGGTCGAAGGCAAAGACGCCTCCGACCGCTCCCGTATCAGCTGTGCGGCCCGAGAAACTTGAACAGCGCCGCTGGCTTGTAACTGCCGGTCTGGTTGCCTGCGATGTCGGGATTGCCGTCGAGCTGTAGCTTGCGCACGCCCGCTTGGGGTGAGAAGTCGATCTTCGTCAGATCGGTCCACAGGATGCTCGGGCTGTTGGTGTCCTGATAGTAGTAGACCTTGTTCTTCTGGTCCGCGACCGTCAGCCACAGGGTGTCGGCAATGTTCGGCTGGCCGGGGATCTTGATCCCGATCGGCACGCTGACATTGCGCATCAGGCTGAACACGGTCGCCACGGCTTCACGCGGGTTGGCGGACTGCTTGGCCTCGTTGGTGTAGTAGGACAGCCGGACGTAGCGGTCAGCGGCCCGGTTTGTGCCCGGCAGCATCACCGAACCACCGACCGCATCCCAGTACTTGGCAAGCGCCAGCTGCTGATCGTAGGTCGGCGAGTTGGTCATCACCTGATACTGCTTGCCGTGGTGGATGCGCAGCTCCCCGCCAATGAACTCGAAGATCGCAGAATCGCCGGAGGCATCCGAGACCGACAGGTGCACCGTCCCCGGCTCGCCGGTCGGCGCCTTGATCGGCACGATGCGGAAGGGCGCCTTGCGCATCCCTTCAACCGCTTCGGCGACCGTGGCGTAATTGTCCAGAACGTACTGCACCCATGCCGAATTGGGCAGCGTCGGGCGCGCATCGCCAGCCTTCTCCGGCTCGTATTGCGATTCGGCAAGGTAGAGGAGGTTGGCAACGAGGCCCTTCTCGTTCATCCCGTCGGCGGCAGCCCCCTCATAGATCGTGGTGACAACGCTCCCGTACTTGCTTGTCCAGGCAAATGCCTTGCCGGTGTTGCTCTCACGCTTGAGACCGCGCGGGTACAGCCACATATTGGTGTCCATGTCGGACACGAACCAGTCCATCGTGCGTCCCGTCACGGTCTGGCCTTCCAGCCCGAAATAGACCGTCCGGCTGCAGGCATCGGCGATCGAGGGTGCCGCCAGCGAGGCGGCGACAAGAGCGGTAAGCGCAGCGCGTGTGACCATGATTTCCTCCCGTTGCTCGGGGGCCGTCCGGCAAGCTCCGCGAAAAGCGCGTTCGATCAACGCCTTTGCGTGGAGCGCCGCAAGCAGACCCGCCGCCGGGATGATACGCCAATTGGCATCAGGAGATTGTCGCTCGGGAGACAATTCCCGCGTTCGTCGGCATTCGTCCGCTCATTCGCCCAGGATCCGGCTCTCGTACCAGTGCGACAGCCGGCGAGGGTCGAATACCTCGATACCGCCATAGCCGCAGCGCACCAGACCCAGCGCGGCAAGGGTCCGGAGGATCTTGTTGACCGAATTGCGCGAGGCGTTGCTCATCTCGCCCAACTCGTCCTGCACCACAGGCAGCAGCACCGGGGCCGGCAGATCGGCGCACAGACGCAGCAGCACCGCGACGATCCGGTCGGCGACGTTCTCGACCAGCAGCTCGCTCGCGACCTCGGTGAGGTAGCGCACCTGCCAGGTGGCAAGCGCGGCCACGCGCCGGTCGAGATCGGGGAAGGTCGAGCGCAGGCTCGTCATCGCTGCCGAATTGATGACCAGCACACTGGCGGACTGCATCGCGCTGAAGGTCACCTGACGCCGGCCATTGTCTTCGACCAGCGGACCCTCGCCGAACCAGTCCCCCGGCCCCAGCAAGGTGCCCAGGACCGGGTAGCCATGGCGATGGCTGATGCTGCAGCCGAAGAAGCCCGAGACGATCCCGAACATGCGCGGGTCGTCGTCGCCTTCGCGGCTCAGGGTCTCGCGTCGGCCAAGCGTCACCAGGCGACCGGCGCGCAGCACTGCGGCGCGCAATTCGGGGGGTTGCCAGGAAAGCCAACCGCGCTGTTCGAGCATCGCCGGCCCGAGTCTGCCTTCACTCCCCCTTGGGGAAGAAGAACTCGCGCAGGTGCTCACCGATGCGCGCCGGCCGCAGGGTGGCGGCGTCGATGCAGCACCACGAGGACTGCACCTCGGCGAGCACCTCCTCGCCACGCTTGATGAGCGTCGAATAGAACGCGCGCGCGCCGTTGAAGCGTTCGAGCACGGTCTGGGCGATCACGTCGTCCTCGAGGAAGGCGGGCTTGCGGTAGGTGATCTCGTGCTTGAGCGCGACCCATGCCTTGGCCGCGATCTCCTCGGCGGGCGCGAGCTTGTGCCAGTGGGCGAGCACCGCGTCCTGCACCCAGTTGAGGTAGCGCGCATTGTTGACGTGGCCCATGAAGTCAATGTCGGCCGGCTCCACCTTGATGGGGTGGACGAAAGCGACGGCGCGGGCGGCCGGGGCAGAATCGATGAGGCTCACGTTTGCTGACATGGGTGTAAACTAGCGCAAGAATGTGACGAAATCCATTAAGCTGCGTGAGGAAATTGTCGCAAGCTTGCCACGGGTCGGCAATCGTGACACTTCGGCGGCCCTTTCGAGGCTGACAGGACGGACAACCGGCGCATGACGCAACGCCCCCGCACCCTCTACGAGAAGATCTGGGACGCCCACGTGGTCGAGACCCGCGACGACGGGACGGCCCTCGTCTACATCGACCGGCATCTCGTCCACGAGGTGACGAGCCCGCAGGCCTTCGAGGCGCTGCGGATCGCGGGCCGCACAGTGCGCCGGCCCGAGCTGACGCTGGCAGTGCCCGATCACAACCTTCCCACCACCGCACGGGTCGATGCGGGGGGACGGATGCTGCCGATCGCCGACCCCGAGAGCGCCGCGCAGCTCGCCGCATTGGAGGCGAACGCGCCCGCCTTCGGCATCCGCTACATTCCCGCGACCGCAAAGGAGCAGGGGATCGTGCACGTGGTCGGGCCCGAGCAGGGTTTCTCGCTGCCGGGCACCACCATCGTCTGCGGGGATTCGCACACCGCCTGCCACGGGGGCCTCGGGGCGCTCGCCTTCTGCATCGGGACGAGCGAGGTCGAGCACGTGCTCGCGACGCAGACGCTTCTGCTCCAGCAGTCGAAGCCGATGGAGGTGCGGGTCGAGGGCGAACTTGGCCCCGGTGTCTCCGCCAAGGACCTGATCCTCCACATCATCGGCCGGATCGGCGCGGCGGGCGGCACCGGCTACGTGATCGAATATCGCGGGGCGGTGTTCGAGGCGATGAGCGTCGAGGAGCGGCTCACGGTCTGCAACATGAGCATCGAGGCGGGCGCGCGCGC
>JBJTSG010000074.1:0-3261 GCA_046076505.1 Erythrobacter sp.
ATGTTCGGACGCATCTTCACTTCCTTGATGTCCTGCGTCTTCTGCGTCTTGCGCGCGAGGTTCGCCTTCTTCTGCGCCTCGTAGCGATACTTGCCGACATCGAGGAACTTGCACACCGGCGGGTCCGCGTTGGGGGACACCTCGACGAGGTTCAGCCCCTTTTCGTTGGCCTGCTCGATCGCTTCGCGGGTGTACATTACACCGAGGTTCTCGCCTTCATCGTCGATGACGCGGACCTTGGGCACGTTGATCATGTTATCAAATCGAGGGCCGCTTTTTACAGGCGGGGCCAGAGAGCGCCGGGGTGGACGAGATATGGGGTATTCTCCTGTGGTGGCTTTTACTCCGCGCTATGTAGTGCGAAACGCACGCCAGCGCTAGGTGGAGTCTCACGCTGCCGCCTGCCACAGCGGGAAGCGCGCGATGCGTCCGCCGGCGGGCATCAGCGCCTCGATGCGGCGGGCCGGTTGCAGCGCGCCGAGGATCTCGGGATGACCCGCATCGAGCCCCCCGGTAAGGCTGCCGAAAGCCGGCAGTATCATCCGTTCAGCCCCGTTCGAGCCGCGCCCAAGCACCGCGCAGGGGCGCGCGATATGGCGATTCCTGACGCTCACCCGCAGCTTGGGGTGATAGTGGCCCGAGAGCTCGGGCGCGGTCTCGCCGGGCCGTGCCTCATGGCGCAGGATCACCCCGCCGATCGCGAGCTCGGACAGGATGGTGCCGCCGAAACCGCGGGGGAGCTGCTCGTCATGGTTGCCGGTGATCCAAACCCAATCCAGCGCGCGGGTCAGCGCCTCGAGCATGCCGGTGGCATGCGGGTCGAGACGCAGCGCGCCCGCGTCGTCATGGAAGTTGTCGCCCAGCGTGATCACCCGCCGCGCACCCGTCGCCTTGACCACGTCGGCGAGCCGCTCGAGCGTGTCGCGGCTGTCGTACGGGGGCAGAATCTGGCCCCGCGCGGCGAACCAGCTCGCCTTCTCGAGGTGCAGATCGGCGACCAGCAGCGCCCGCTCCGCCGGCCAGTAGAGCGCGCGGGCCTGCCCGAGCGCGAGTTCGTGACCGGCGAAGGAAAAGGGGGCGAACATAGCGCGAACCATGGCCTTGCCTGTGGCTCAACCCGAGGGCCCGCACAACTCCAAATTTCCGTTCGCCCTGAGCTTGCCCGAGGGCTGTCTTTTCTTCTATCGCTGCGCTTCGGGAAACAGGACGGCCCTTCGACAAGCTCAGGGCCAACGTGAGGGTATCACCATGGATTGGTCCGACAAGAGCGCGCAGGCCCGCGCGTGGTTCGAGCATTTGCGCGACCAGATCTGCGCCGAGTTCGAGGCGATCGAGCGCGAGGCGGGCTCGGACGCCGCCTTCCGGTACACCGCCTGGGACCGGCACGAGGAAGGCAACCCCGATCCCGGTGGCGGGGTACAGGGGTTGATGAAGGGCAAGGTGTTCGAAAAGGTCGGGGTCAACGTCTCGACCGTGCGCGGCAGCTTCGCGAAGGAATTCGCGGGCTCCATCAACGGGGCGAGCGCCGAGAACCCCGGCTTTGCCGCAACCGGCATCAGCCTCGTCGCGCACATGAGCAATCCGCACGTGCCCGCGGTGCACATGAACACCCGCTTCCTCACCACCACCAAGGCGTGGTTCGGCGGCGGGGCGGACCTCAATCCGCCGATACCCTACCCGGAGGACACGGCAGCCTTCCACGACGCGATGCGCGCCGCCTGCGACCCGCACGGGGCGGACTACTACGAACGCTACGCCAAGTGGGCCGAGGACTATTTCTACATCCCCCACCGCAAGGTCCACCGCGGCGTCGGCGGGATCTTCTGCGACCACCTCGAATGCAGCGACGAGGCCAGCTTCGAGGCCAATTTCGCCTTCATCCAGGACATCGGCAAGCAGTTCCTCCGCATCTTCCCGGCGATCGTCAGGAAGCGCATGAACATGCCCTTCGACGACGCGGACGAGGCGCAGATGTTCGAGTTCCGCGGGCGCTATGCCGAGTTCAACCTCGTCTACGACCGCGGCACGATCTTCGGCCTCAAGACTGGTGGCAACATCGACGCGATCCTGATGAGCCTGCCGCCCCGCGCGACCTGGAGCTAGACCGCGACGACCCGCTGCCGGAACCAGTCGGCGAGCTCGTTTTCGGAGAGCTCGCCTGCGGCGAGTGCGAGCACCGTGTTGATCGCCTCGATCTTGTCGAACGCAATCTCCACGCCGTTCGCCATCAGGAAAAGTCGGGCGAGGATCCATGCTGTGCGCTTGTTGCCTTCGGCGAAGGGATGGTTGCGGGCCACGCCGAAGGCATAGGCGGCGGCGAGCGCCACCAGTTCATTTTCGCCATAGGCCCAGCGGTTGACTGGGCGGCTGAGTGCGGATTCGAGGGCGCCTTCATCGCGCACTCCGATACCGCCGCCATGCTCGGCCAATTGGCGCTCATGGATGGCATGGGCAATTCTGCTGTCGAGCCAGATCGACTCTTTGCGATCTGCGGTCATGGTGACAGGACTACTTCGCCAGCACCTTGAGGATGTCGCGATCCTTGCGCATGATGCCTTCGGCCATGTCCATCAAAGCGGCAAAGTCAGGATCGGATGCGGTTACGCGAAGACCCTCGGGCGTTTCGGACAGGTAAACCTCATCCCCGATATCGACTCTTAGGCGTGCCAGAACCTCCTTCGGCAAAACGATACCCGCCGAGTTGCCAATTTTGGTGATTTTGAGGCTGCGCGAATGAGAGACATGCTTGTTCATACGCCCGTTATAACACGTGCCCCGCCGCACCGCAACAATCGCGCTTGCCCCGCTGCAGCCCCTTGCCCATATTCCAGTGCGATGCTCCGCCAGTACGAACTCGTCGAGAAGGTCCTCGATTACGACCCTGACGCCGACGAGGCGATGCTCAACCGCGCCTATGTCTACACCTTGCAGAAGCACGGCTCGCAGAAGCGCGCATCGGGCGACCCCTATTTCAGCCACCCGGTCGAAGTCGCGGGGCTCATGACCGACCTGAAGCTCGATCAGGCGACGATCATCACCGCGCTGCTCCACGATACCGTGGAAGATACCCTCGCCACGATCGAGGACGTCGAGGCCCATTTCGGACCTGAAGTGGCGCGGCTGGTGGATGGGGTCACCAAGCTCTCCAAGATCGAGGCCATGCCCGAGAACGAGCGCGCGGCGGAGAACCTGCGCAAGTTTCTGCTCGCCATGTCGGAAGACATCCGCGTGCTGCTGGTCAAGCTTGCCGACCGGCTGCAC
>JBJTSG010000075.1:0-4263 GCA_046076505.1 Erythrobacter sp.
GGCTTGAAGTAGGTGTATTTCTTGGTCTTCGTCAGGTAGCCCAAGTCGACCCCGATGCCGGCGTCCTTCAATGCCTCGTTGATAAAGCCCGCATGGCGGCTTTCGTCACGGGCAAGCAGCTTGAAGAGCTGCTTCACGTCCGGGTTCTTGGTGCGCCGGGCGATCTCGGCATAGAGCACGCAGCCCGAGAACTCCGAGGTCATCGAGCTCACCAGAAAATCGGTGAACTCCTGTCGCAGCGCGGGCTCGAGCCCCTCGATGATGCCCTTGAAGCTGCCGTCGTGGCGGAAGTGACGCTTGTTGGGATCGCCCACCATGTCGGCGATGAGCTGGTCCCATTCGGAGCGCACCCGGCTCACGTCGATCGCGTCAAGGGCGTCGTAGTCGGTGGTGTAGAAGCGCGGGGTCAGGATGGTGTCCTGCGTCGCCAGCGCCATCGCCTCTTCGCTGGTCATCGGCTTGTAGGCGTTCATTTGATCCTCCCAGCATTGAAGCTGACTTCGTAGAGTTCGCTGAGGTCGAAATAGGCGGCGAGCTTGATCAGGGCGCGCTTCAACGGCCCGGCGCGGGTCACGGTGGCGCGGCGCTCGAACACCTGGCGGGTCCCGAACGGGATCTGGATCGGCGCGCCGTGCACGCGGACCTTGTCCCCGGGCTGTATGTCGACCTCGTCGGCGAGTTCGACATGGGCGTGGAAGGCTTCGGGGCTCTGCTCGACAGTGATCGTGCAGGGCAGCTCGAAGGTTTCCCCGTTGATGAGCGAGCGCACCATCAGCGGGTCTCCGCGCCGATGAGCATGTCGGCGTAGACCTTGCGGTTGTCCGGGCCGAAGGAGCTGACCTCGATGCTGCGCCCGGTGGTCGGGTCGGAGAGGGTCAGCGTGTCGTTGTCCCAGCGGGTGAGGGTGAAGGGCACCTCGCGCCCTATCCCGCGGATGCGGCGCTGATGGACGAGGTTGCGGACCGTCGCGCGGATGAAGCCGCCCTGGCCCTCGCCGAAGCGGGCGAGCACCTCGCCCGAGGCATTGTCCTCGACGCGGACGGTGCCGTCTTCCTCGTCGTAGAACTGGATCTTGCGCTCGGCCGAGAGCTTCACGCCAGCCTGCGCGCGGGCCTGAGCCGGCACCGACTGCTTGCCGAAGAAGCCAGCCTGCGTCGCCGCGGTGAGCGCCAGCGATATCGAGATGATCCCGCCCGCGAGCATCAGCGGCACCTTGCTGACGGTGACTTCGTCCTCTTCGTACTCGCGAACGATCATGCGGGGGCTCCCTCCAGACCCGGTTCGGTGCGACCCAGGACCGGCACGAGGCGGCCGGGTGAGGTCGCCGCGGGCTGGACGGTCGTCTGGCCGCTTGCCGGGGCGGCATCCTTGATCTCGGTCAAATTGGTCTCGATCGCGCCGTAGCGCGCCCGGGCGTCGGCGATGAGCTGCGCGACGTGAGCGGCCTCGGGGATGGCCCGCAGCATCGGCTGCGGCATCTTGTAGTGCCACGGGCGCACGTGCGGCCAGAGCAGGATGTTGCCGAGCAGGCGCTCGCCCGAAAGCTCGAAGGCGATGTCGCCGTGGCCGCCGCTGCGCAGGCGCAGGTGGGCCGCGGTGATCTGCTTCAGCGGCACGTTGATGCGCGTCTCGATCGCCATGCCGATGCGCATGATGACGCGCGTGTCGGTGACGATATACAGCGTGCTGCGCGCGCTCAGCCAGGCGAGGAAGTAGAGGAGCGCGACGAGCACGACGCCGAGGCCTGCCGCGACGGCGGCTTCGACCGGCTTGCCGAGCGCCGCGGCGATCACCGCGAGCGCGGCCATGTAGACGCCTGCCGAACGGGCGTGGAAGGCGCTGCGGGCGAGCAGGCCGACCTGCGGGCGCCCCTTCCACAGCACCGCCTCGTCAGGCTGCGGCG
The DNA here is from genome assembly GCA_046076505.1 of Erythrobacter sp. GTDB lineage: Bacteria > Pseudomonadota > Alphaproteobacteria > Sphingomonadales > Sphingomonadaceae > Erythrobacter. The sequence continues at coordinate 1,904 of JBJTSG010000075.1, forward strand.
TGCCCATGCGGTCGCCGAACGCCTTGGGGCCGTCATTCTCGAGCGCGGCATGGTCGAGGCCCGTGGGCGAGGGCGCTGCCGCCCCCGCCGCAGGGCCTGTGGCCGCGACGGCTTCGCTCAAAGCCATGCTTCCGACCTTTCAGGCGTCGCATACATGTAACCGCCGCCGAAGTAGGCCTGGATGCGGTCTTCCTCGTAGCGGGTGATGATCCCCGGGGTCTCGACCACGGGCACATCCTCGAACTGGGCGGCGGTGATGGCGTCGATCTCGACGAACTTGGGCTTCTCGTCGATGATCGGCAGCAGCGCATCGAGCAGGCCATTGCCGTGGACCACCGCGACCATCATCGGCGCGAGCACCTTGCGGCCCGAGGTCGTCTCGATCTCGAGATAGCGGATGATGTGCTCGGCCTGGTCGACCCAGACGTCGGTCACCGTTCCCGCGGTCTTACCGTCGGCGGCGATCACCGTGTAGCCGATCAGCTGCGGATCGTTGGGGGCGATGATCAGCTCGTGGCTCTGCGCGATCGGGACGATGCGCGGGCGGCCGTCGAAGGTGAGGTCGGGATACTTCGCGCGGTTGGCCCAGGCCGCCGGGCCGAGGCCGTCGACCATCGGATTGCCGGTCGGCACCAGCGGCGCGCCGGCGGCACGGAAGGCCGGCACGGCGGGCAACTCGAGACCGTCGCGGGCGACGTCCTCGGGGCAATAGGTGCCACGGCCGTTGGGCAGCTGGAAGACCTTCTTGTCGCCGTCGGTCAGCTTGATCGAATGGACCCGGCCGGTGTCCTCGTCCTCGAGCGGGTAGCCTTCACGCCGGCTCTCCCGATTCAGATAGAAGACAAGGGCGATGAAGAACCCCAGGAACAGCAGGAAGGCGAGCTCGGCAACATCGAATGTGCCGACGATGTAGGCAGCGTTCATTTCACTTTCCTCTCGTGAAACAGGCCGGCGCTGGCGGTGCCGGGCATGGGTCGGTTCGGGCAGGCACGGGTAATCATGTCGGGAACTCCATCAGGCCGAAAGGCTGATTGGACGCATCTTCCGCATCGGAAAGGCGGCGTTGGTAGGAGACCAGCGGGCCGATCGCGACGAGTCCGGCGAGCAGCAGGGCGATCTCGAGAATGTAGACGCTGCCGTAGCCCGTCGCGCGCACCGCGAGGCTGGCCGAGGCGACGTTGCTCTGGACCAGCGCGGCGACCCAGTCGCGCAGCAGGCCGCCCATGGCGATGCCAAAACCGGCGCAGGTCGCCTGCACAGAGCCCCAGGCGCCAAGCGCGAGGCCCGCCGCTTCGCCGTCGGCAAGGTTCATCGCCTCCATCAGCGTACCGACCGAGAAGAGGCCGAGACCGAGCCCGATGCCGAGCGCCCCTGCGTAGAGCATGACGGGCGAGGCGAAGGGGCCGGCGAACAGCACCAGCAGGAAGGCATTGATCCCGATCACCATGCCGAGGCCGGCAAGCCGCAGCGGGTCCCAGCCGCGCGCCAGTGCCGCGCCCGAGAGCGTGAAGCCGGTCAGCGAGCCGAAGGCCCAAGCGCCGGTGAGGCCAGTCGTCGCGCCGACCGAAAGCTTGAGGATCTCCCCGCCATAGGGCTCAAGCAGCGCGTCCTGCATGGCAAAGCCCGCCGCACCGATGCCGATCGCGGTCAGGAGGCGGGCGTTGCGGCCCTGCTTGACGAAGTCCTGCCACAATTCCTTGAAGGTCGGCGCGCCCGGCTCGACCCCCTTGGTGAGGGCGGGATTGCGCGCCTCCTGCTTCCAGATCGCGATGGTGTTGAGGATCACCGTCAGCACCGCGCAGCCCTGGATGACCTGGACGAGCTTCGTCGCGGAGAAATCGGCGAGGATGCCGCCGATCACGAAGGCCGCGAACATCATGCCGACCAGTAGCGTCACGTAGTGGAGCGCCACGGCGCGCGGGCGCTTGTCCGCAGGGGCAAGGTCGGTGACCAGCGCGAGACCGGCGGTCTGGGTCATGTGGAAACCCGTGCCGGTCAGCAGGAAGGCGAAGGTCGCCGCGACAAGTCCGATCGTGAAGCGCTCCTGGATGCCGAGCAGCAGCAGAGCGAAGGGCATGATCGCGAGGCCGCCGAACTGCAGCAGCGAGCCGAACCAGATATAGGGCACGCGCCGCCATCCGAGCACCGATCGGTGGGTGTCGGACTTGTACCCCATCAGCGCGCGGAACGGCGCGGCAAGCAGCGGCACGGCGATCAGCAGAGCGACGAGCCAGGTCGGCGTGCCGAGCTCGACCACCATCACGCGGTTCAAGGTACCGTTGAGCAGCACCGTCGCCATGCCGACCGTCACCTGGAACAGCGACAGGCGCAGCAGGCGGGGCAAGGGCAGGTCATTGCTC
>JBJTSG010000076.1:0-2979 GCA_046076505.1 Erythrobacter sp.
TCGGTGATCTCGGGCGTCGCGGCGGCGAGGTCGCGGGCGGGGGTGCGCTGGACGGCGTCGACCTTGGCGACGTACCAGCCGAGCGGGCCCTGCGCCGGCTCCACGACACCGCCCTGCGCGGCGGCAAAGGCGTTCTTCGCGAAGGCGGCGCTGGTCGCCGCGGTCAAGGCGGCGAGGTCGCGGGCCTCGGCCTTGGAGGCGGTGAAGCCCGCCTCGCGCGCGGCCGCCTCGATCGGCGTGCCGGAGCGGATGCGGTTCGCGAGCGCCCGCGCGGCGTCCTGCGTGGGGACGATGAAGCTGGTCAGCGTGCGCTTCTCGCTCGCGGCATACTTGGCGGCGTCGCGCTTGTAGCGGGCGGCGATCTCGGCCGCGGTCGGCGTCGCATCAACCTTGAGGCTGTCGGCGCTGAATACCGCGAAGCGCAGCGAGCGGCGCTCGGGCCGGATGAAGGCGGTGCGGTTGTCGGCGTACCACTTGGCGAGCTGTGCGTCGGTGGGGTTGCCGGCGGGCGCATAGGCCGCCGAGGGGATCAGCGCGATCTCGCCCTTGCGCTTCTCGAGCACGAGCGAGGCATATTGCCGCGCGACCTTCTCGGGCAGGACCGGCGCCGCGATCGCCGGGCGCAGCAGCTGCTGGTCGAGGAGCCCAGCGGCAAGGTCGCGGCGGAAGCTTGCATCGGTGAGCCCGCGCGAACGCAGCGCGGCGAGGTAGGCCTGCTCGTCGAACTTGCCGGTCACGCCCTTGAAGGCGGAGATCTTGAGGATTTCGCTGTTCACCAGGTTCTCGCCCGCGCGCAGGCCGTGGCGCTTGGCGTATTCGCCGACCACGAAGCGGTCGATGAGCTGCGTCACCACCTGGTCGAAGCCGCCCTGCTGGACGAACTCGGGCATGGTCAGCGTCGGGTTCTGCTCGCGCACCTGGGTCAGCGCGTTGTTGGTCGCCACCGTGAGATCGGAAATCGGCACGGACTTGCCGCCGACCACCGCCATGCGATCGCCGCTCGAGATGCCGCCGAAGGTCGCACCGGTGATGTCCGATGCCGCGAAGGCGAGCGCCATCAGCGCAAGGAAGGCAAGGACGATGGGCAGGCCGATCTTCGAGTTGATGAAACGGCGGAAGAAGGAAATCATGTGTCGTTGGACCCCGTCCGAGGCTGGCAGAAGGCGAGACGCTCGAGAGCGCCCGTGCGCACGACCCCGCAAGGGCGGCGCGGCTCGCGCTTTAGAGGCCCTGCGACCGAGGGGCAACAGGTGAGCGCGGGTTTTGACAGGCGCATCGTCCCCGGCTAGCGGACGCGGCCCCGGGGCACTACAGCAAGACCGAGAATCACGACGCCCCCGGGCTATCCCTCTCATAATTCACGAAGTGCACAGACATGAGCATGACCCGCCGACCCTACATCGTCGGAAACTGGAAGATGCACGGCACCCGCGCGATGCTCTCCGAGGCGCGCGCCATCGATCGCGCTGCCCAGCGTCTCGTCAAGGTCGAGGTGGCGCTGGCGCCGCCCTACACGCTGATCCACCCGATCCATCGCGAGGCCGAGCAAATCGCCGTCGGCGCGCAGGATTGCCACCACGCTGAAGGCGGCGCCCACACCGGCGACATCTCGGCAGCGATGGTCGCCGATGCAGGGGCGAGCTTCGTCATCCTCGGCCATTCCGAGCGGCGCCAGGACCATGGCGAGGGCGACGCCCTGGTGCGCGCCAAGGCCGAAGCCGCGCTCGCTGCGGGCCTACGCGTCATCATGTGCTGCGGCGAGACGCTCCAGACCCGCGAATCGGGCGGTGCGGCCGCCTTCGTGCGCGCGCAACTGACCGCCTCGCTGCCGCCTGCCGAGGCGATGCCCGCCGAACTCGCCGACCGCCTGTGCATTGCCTACGAGCCGATCTGGGCGATCGGCACCGGGGTTGCCGCGACCACCGAGGACATCGCCGAGATGCACGCCGAGATCCGCGCGCTGCTGGTCGCGCTCTTCGGGGCGGAGCAAGGGGCGGAGGTCCGCATCCTCTACGGCGGTTCGGTCAAGCCCGACAACGCCGCCGCGATCTTTGCCGTGCCGGACGTGGGCGGGGCGCTGGTCGGAGGCGCGAGCCTCACCGCCGACAGCTTTATGGGCATCGCGCTCGCCGCCGCGAGCGACCCGCTCGAGAGCTGATCGGGCATGGCTTTGCCCCGCGGACTTGCCGCGCGGGGAAAGCGGCCCTACATGGCCCGCAAATGACAACCGGGCGCGCATGCTCGCGCCCCGCTCCCGCGAGACTCTTTTCATGTCGATCTTCCTGTTCCTGTCCGTGATCCAGGCCATCGTCGCCGCCGCGCTTGTCGCCGTGGTGCTGATGCAGCGCTCCGAAGGGGGCGGTCTCGGCATCGGTTCGAGCCCGGGCGGTGCCTTCGGCGCGCGCGGCGCAGCGGACTTCCTGACCCGCTCGACCAAGTGGCTGGCGATCGCCTTCGTCACGCTCTCGATCGTGCTCGCCGCTCTCGCGGTGCGCGAAAGCCGCGTGGGCGGGGTGACGAGCACGCTGGAACGTACCGCGCCCGCAGCGCCGGTCGATCCGCTCGCCGATCCGGCTGCGGCCCCGGCCCCGGCGCCGGTTGCACCTGCCGAAGGCGGCGCGCCTGCGCCGGCGGCGCCTGCTCAGTAATGCTCCTTGAGGGGCGGTTCCCCCGTCCCTTGCCCCTTCCGACCAACGGCATTGTGGATGGCGTGCCCTGCGCGCCTGCAATTCGCTTGCCCCGAATCCCCCTGTTTGCTTAAGGCCCGAATCCCATGGCGCGGTTCATTTTCATCACCGGCGGCGTGGTCTCCTCGCTCGGCAAAGGTCTCATGGCAGCATCGCTCGCGGCGCTGCTCCAGGCGCGCGGCTACAAGGTCCGCATCCGCAAGTTCGACCCCTACCTCAACGTCGACCCGGGCACGATGAGCCCCTATCAGCACGGCGAGGTCTATGTGACCGACGACGGGGCCGAGACCGA
>JBJTSG010000077.1:0-8830 GCA_046076505.1 Erythrobacter sp.
CCGAGCGGCCCGGAGAAGCAGATGGTCAAACGTCTGTACGATAACCTGATCACCAATTACGGCTATTGGAAGCAGGAAGCGCAAGATGGTTGAGCAGACGAAGCCGATAGCGGAATCGAAGAACTTCATCGTTCTCGACAGATACACCAGCGATTGGACCGCTGCGGATCATTATCAGAGCGAGGCCGAACTTGAGCGCGAACTGATCAAGGACCTGAGCAATCAGGGCTATGAGTTCCTGCCTGCGCTAACTTCACCCGATGCCATGCTGGCCAATGTGCGCGTGCGGCTGGAAGACCTGAACAGCGTGCGCTTTTCCGATGAGGAATGGCACCGCTTTGTCGCTAGCTATCTGGGCAATCCGAGCGACGGGATCATCGACAAGACCCGCAAGGTCCATGACGACTATATCCACGATTTTGTCTTCGATGATGGCCGCATCCAGAACATCTACCTTTTCGACAAGGCCAACATCGCGCGCAACAAGCTGCAAGTGATAAAGCAGTTTGAGCAGACTGGCCTTCATGCCAATCGCTATGATGTGACGATCCTCGTTAACGGCCTGCCACTTGTGCAGATTGAGGTGAAAAAGCGGGGCGTTGCCATTCGCGAGGCGTTCAACCAAATCCACCGCTACAGCAAGGAAAGCTTCAACAGCGACAATTCGCTATACAAGTTTCTCCAGCTCTTCGTGATCTCGAACGGCACCGACACGCGCTATTTCGCCAACACGACCAAGCGCAACAAGAACAGCTTCGACTTCACCATGAACTGGGCGAAGGCGGATAACGGGCTGATCAAGGACCTGAAGGACTTTACCGCCACGTTCCTTGAGAAAACCACGCTGCTGAAGGTGCTACTGCATTATTCAGTTTTTGACGTGAGCAACACGCTGCTGGTGATGCGGCCCTATCAGATTGCCGCAACCGAGCGCATCCTTTGGAAGATCAAAAGCTCCTACAATGCAAGGAGCTGGAGCAAGCCGGAAAGCGGTGGCTTTGTCTGGCATACCACCGGCTCAGGCAAGACGCTGACAAGCTTCAAGGCAGCGCAGCTGGCGAAAGAGCTGGATTTCATCGACAAGGTGTTCTTCGTGGTCGACCGCAAGGACCTCGATTATCAGACGATGAAGGAATATCAGCGGTTCTCGCCCGATAGCGTCAACGGCTCCGAAAACACGGCGGCGCTGAAGCGCAATCTGGCCAAGAACGACGACAAGATTGTCGTGACCACGATCCAGAAGCTGAACAATCTGATGAAGAGCGAAAGCGACCTGCCCGTCTATGGTCAGCAGGTTGTCTTCATTTTTGACGAATGCCACCGCAGCCAGTTTGGCGAGGCGCATAGGAACCTGACGAGGAAGTTCAAGCGCTTCTATCAGTTTGGTTTCACCGGCACGCCAATTTTCGGAGACGATATCGTTGATGGCAAGCTGATCCGTAAGGGCAATGCTTCAGGGGCAGAGACAACCGCAAGTGTCTTTGGTCGCGAATTGCACTCGTATGTCATCACTGATGCGATCCGGGATGAGAAGGTGCTGAAGTTCAAGGTCGACTATAACGATGTTCGCACGCAATTCCGGGACATAGAAACTGAGCAGGATGAGGCCAAGCTAAGCGCTGCTGAAAACAGAAAGGCCTTGCTGCATCCTGAGCGGATCAAGGAAGTATCCCGTTATATCCTGAACAACTTTCGCCAGAAGACGCACCGGTCAAATCCCGGAGGGCGGGGCTTCAATGCAATGTTTGCGGTTAGCAGCGTCGATGCCGCAAAGCTCTATTACGAGACTTTGAATAAGCTCCAGGATGGCAGCGAAAAGCCCATAAAAATCGCGACCATCTTCTCGTTTGCGGCAAACGAAGAGCAGGATGCTATCGGTGACATACGCGATGAAAGCTTCGATGTTTCGGCAATGGATAGCACTGGGAAGGAGTTCCTGAACGCGGTCATCCGCGACTACAACGCGATGTTCGGAACAAGTTTCAGCACAGACGGGAACGGCTTCCAAAAATATTACCGCGATCTGGCCAATCGCGTGAAGTCGCAGGAAGTTGACCTGATCATCGTAGTAGGCATGTTCCTGACCGGGTTTGACGCGCCTTCGCTCAACACGCTCTTCGTTGACAAGAATTTGCGCTATCATGGGCTGATTCAGGCCTATTCGCGCACCAATCGCATCTTCGATGCGACCAAGACCTTTGGCAACATCGTGGCGTTTCGCGATCTTGAGCAGGCTACCATCGATGCCATCACCTTGTTTGGTGACAGCAACACGAAGAATGTGGTGCTGGAGAAAAGCTACAAGGAATACATGGAAGGCTTCTCGGACATTGCGTCTGGAACGGCCAGCCGGGGCTTCAAGATGATCTTGGCCGAGCTTGAGCAGCGTTTCCCTGAGCCTAGCGAGATTGTGAAGGAAGCGGACAAGAAGGCTTTTGCAAAGCTCTTTGGGGAATTTCTCAAGGCGGAGAACGTGCTCCAAAACTTCGATGAGTATGTTGCGCTGAAGGCGTTTCAAAATGTCGACCAAGGCGATCCAGAAGCGGTTGAGGCCTTCAAAGCCGTGCATCACTTGGATGCTGCGCAAGTCAGCGAACTGGCCTCGGTCACGCTTCCAGCCGAACGAACGATCCAAGACTACAAGTCGACCTACAACGATATTCGCGACTGGTTGAGGCGGGAAAGAGAGGCCAAGGCCACCGACGAGTCTGCGCTCGATTGGGACGATGTCGTCTTCGAAGTCGACCTACTGAAGTCGCAGGAAATCAACCTCGACTACATTCTTGAGCTGATCTTTGCGAAAAATCGGAACGCTAAGGACAAGGGCGATCTGATCGAAGAAGCCCGTCGCGTTATCAGGGCAAGCCTAGGCAATCGGGCGAAGGAAAGTCTGATCGTCGATTTCATCAATCAGACGAATCTGGATGAGATCGATAGCAAGGCAGAGATTATGGAGGCCTTTTACGAGTTTGCTCAAGGTGAGCAGCGCCGCGAGTTTGAAGAGCTTGTGGAAGCGGAAAATCTCAACCTTGATGCGGCAAGGCGTTATGTTGCTAACTCAATCAAGCGCGAGTTCGCTAGCGAGAATGGCAACGACCTAAATGACATTCTGCCCAAGATGAGTCCACTCAACCCTTCCTACCTCACCAAAAAGGCTACGGTCTTCCAGCAGGTCTCGGATTTCGTCGCGAAGTTCAAGGGCGTTGGCGGGCAAATCTGATTGCGCAAAGCATGGGTTGTGGCGGCTGATACTCACAACCCGTTTTCCATGTTTTTTTCATGGAAACTGGAACCATCTCTTCTAAGTCATTGAAAAGATGGTGGGCGCGGCAGGGATTGAACCTGCGACCCCGCCCGTGTGAAGGTCGGCAGCACTTTGCTGCAGAGCATTGGCAGAGCGCGCTTTTCTGACGATTGCGCAACTCGCCTTGTACGCGAATTGTACGATCGCGCGGTGGGTACGTGGTCGGCCGATCTGGAACAGAGCGCGAACCCTGCTATCGTTCGCGCATGATTCTTGCCGTCGCGCTCGCCATTGCCGTCTGCCCACCCGCCGGCCCGCGGCACACCTGTGTCGTCGACGGGGACACCGTCTGGATCGCAGGCGAGAAGATCCGGCTGCTCGACATCGATGCGCCCGAAATGGAGGGAAGGTGCCCGGCCGAGCGGGCGCTGGCGATCCGCTCGCGCGATCGGCTCGTCACCCTGCTGCGCGCCCGGCACGTCACCATCGCGCGGCAGGGGAAGGATCGCTATGGTCGCACGCTGGCGCGGATCGGGGATGTCGGGGAGGTGCTGATCGCCGAAGGCCTAGCGTCACGCTGGCCGAAGCGCCGGGACTGGTGCCGGTGATCGACCTCGACGAGCTGCGCCGCACGCATAGCCGCGTCGCAGGCTTCAGAGACTTCCATCCGAACGAACGGATCTGGTGGGTCTACATGCGCAACGCGGCGATCGAGGTCGCCTCACGCGGCGACTTCCCGGACCTCAAGGCGCTCTGCGACACAATGGCTGCTTTTCCCGAGCATCTGCCGAATGAGCGCGCACATTGGCTGAAGCTGCGCGCGGCGGTGGCGAGGGTGGTTGCTAATCCGCAATAGGGCAGTAGTCTGTTCTAGAGTAGTTTGGGGGTCGCAGTGCACTCTATTTCTTCAGATTCACAGATTGCGTTCGTGCAGTTCGGAGACTTCCGGGCTGCTGACAGAAGCATACGATCGGGCAATGGGGAGACCTATCACTCGCAGAAATACTCAATGGACGTCGTCAACCGCTTGGCGGCGCAGTGCCGAGCAGTGTGCGTCATCAGCGTAGATTCCACAGAGCCGCATGATGAAATCCTCGCGTCCTCTGTGAGGTCAATCGGCCTGCCGGACATTTGGCAGAACGGGATGGGACCTCTTCTCCAAGCGCTGAATACATTTGAACCCACGCATGTGGTGCTGCGGTTTCCGTCACTCGAAGTTCTTAAGTGGGCCGAGGACAAAAGTATAAGCGTGCTGGTGACTTTGGCGGACTCCTTCAACCTCAGGGCTGGTCTGCGAGGACTCAAAGATCGGTGGCGGAACCGGGCACTCGCGAAACTGCTAAACCGCGACTTTGTCACATTCGTGGGCAACCACAATATCGCTGCTGCTGAAGAACTCCTGACAATTGGTGTGGATCCAGAAAAGGTCATTCCGTGGGATTGGCCGAGGATCGCCGAGCCTTCCGAATACAAGACCAAGCTCGCGCCGAACTCAAAACGAAAAACGATTATCTGCGTTGGGCACGTGTCGGAAGCGAAAGGGGTTGGCGATGTCATTCGAGCTCTCGCAGCCGATGACAGCCTGAAGGAGACGACAGAACTTCGCGTGCTAGGCGACGGTGATCTCGAAGGGATGCGAGCGCTGGCCGCTAACCTCGGGCTCCAAAAAGGAGTGACCTTCGCCGGAAAGGTCCCGTTCGCTGACTTCGGGCCTGCGATGCATGAGGCGGATGCCGTTATCGTGTATTCGCAGCACGACTATGGCGAGGGTTTGCCAGGCACCGTCTACCTCGGGTTCGCGGCAAGGACACCACTGATACTATCGGACCATCCGATGTTCCTGCGCTACTTTACCCATCGGAAAGATGCTCTCATCGTGCCGCAGAGAAGCCCAAAATTGCTGGCGTCGGCCATCAAAGAACTTTTTGCAGACACTGAGCTGTTTGCGAAGCTTTCCGCATCTGGTGCTGAGGCTTTCGGCCGCATCTGCCATCCGGTGCACTGGGGCGAAGTCGTTGAACGCGGATTGCGACGTACCGATGCCGACCTCAAGTGGTTGCGGGAGCAGACCATGCCCTATTGGACACTACGAGCTAGGCCTTAGCCTTTGATGTGCGGCGGTCCGATTAAACTGTCGGCGCCAGCGCGTCGCGGGTGGCGCCGCGCCGGGCTCGGGGGTGAGCGCGACGATCCTGGCGGGGTTCTGAAGGCTGCGGCTGATGCCCAACCGGCTGTGGAAGGGGCCGGGGGTAGGTCTTTTCCGCCCGCAGGACCGGAGAACAACCTAGCCCGCGCGTCTTTAATCCCCCCGCCGCCTCGGCTAGCCTGCCGCGCATGGACGTCTACCTGCCCATCGCGAATCTCTCGGTCAACGGTCTCTACATCGTCCTGCTCGGGGGGCTCACCGGCATCCTCTCGGGTCTATTCGGGGTCGGCGGCGGGTTCCTGACGACGCCGCTGCTGATATTCTACGGCATCCCCCCCACGGTCGCGGCCGCCTCGGCGGCCACGCAGGTGACCGGCGCGAGCGTTTCCGGCGTGCTCGCCCATTCGCGGCGCAAGGGTGTCGACTACCGCATGGGCGGCGTCATGGTAGTGGGCGGCATGGTCGGCGCGCTGATCGGGGCGGGGCTGTTCAGCCTGCTCCAGCGCCTCGGCCAGATCGATGTCGTCATCTCGGTCCTCTACGTGCTGATGCTCGGGTCGATCGGCACGCTGATGATGCGCGAATCCATCGAGGCACTGCGTCCGGGCCTCATCGGCAAGCGCGGCCGTCCGGTGAAGAAGCGGCGCCACCACCCGCTGGTCGCCTCGCTCCCCTACCGCTGGCGGTTCTATGCCTCGGGTCTCTACATCTCCCCACTCGCCCCGCTGCTGCTGGGGATGGGGGTGGGCATCCTCACCATGCTGCTGGGCGTGGGCGGCGGGTTCCTGCTGGTGCCCGCGATGCTCTACATCCTCGGCATGAGCGGCAATGTCGTGGTCGGCACCTCGCTCTACCAGATCCTGTTCGTGACGATGGTAACGACCATGACCCACGCGCTGACCACCCGCGCGGTCGACCTTGTGCTGGCGGGCCTCCTGCTGGTGGGATCGGTGCTGGGCGCGCAGTTCGGCACGCAGATCGCCTTGAAGGCCAAGCCCGAATACCTGCGCCTCGCGCTCGCGACGCTGGTGCTGCTGATCGCGCTCCGGATGCTCTATGGTCTCGGCGTCGCACCCGACGAAATCTACACCGTGGAGCGCCTTTGAGGGCCGCGGCATGAGCGCCGTTGGCCGGCTGGCGTTGCTGCTGCTCGCCTGGGCGGGCCTTGCCGCGCCCGCGTTCGCCCAGCGCGAGCCGGTGCTGGTGCCCGAGGTCAGCCAGTCGCGGATCGAGGTGCGCCAGGGCTTCACCGGCGCGCGGCTGCTGCTCTACGGCGCGGTGATCGACCCCGAAGGCCCGGGGCGCGGCGCGGACTACGACATCGTGGTGGTGCTGAAAGGCCCCACGGAGCCTATCCGCATTCGCGAGAAGTCGCGCATCGCGGGCATCTGGATGAACGCGCAATCAAGCGATTTCCGCTCCGCGCCCTCGTTCTTCGCGGTCGCCTCGTCGCGGCCCGTGCGCGAGATCGTCGATGAACGCACGGCCGCAATCTACGAGCTCGGCACCGACTTCATCCAGCTCTCGCCGTCGGGCGCGATCGACCCCGAGGAGCAGGCCCGCTTCGCCCAGGGCCTCGTCGAGCTGCGGCGCCGGCAGGGGCTCTACCAGGAGAACCCCGGCGCGGTGCGGATCAGCGAGAAGGTGCTCTACCAGGTGCGCATCGACCTGCCCTCCAACGTCACCACCGGGCGCTATACCGCCGAGACCTTCGCCGTCTCGCGCGGGCGGGTGGTGGCGAGTGCGACCGCCCGCATCGAGGTGGTGAAGGCCGGGCTCGAGGGCCAGGTGGTGACCGCCTCGCAGCGCTTTTCCTTCTTCTACGGCCTTGGCGCCATCGCCCTGTCGCTCGGCATGGGCTGGGTCGCCGGACGCCTGTTCGCGCGCGGCTGAAACCCGGGTTAAGCGCAAAAAGGTGCAGCGTTGACGCCATCTTAACCGCGACACCCTTACCAGAGCAGCATGATTGGGGGGCGCAGGGAAGGGCGCAGATGAGCGACAGTTACCGGCAGGATTTCGAACGCTTCACCGGGCCGGGCCCGGTCGGCTCCGAGGAAGCTTCGCCCGCGCCGCAGCGCCGGGCGCAGGACAACGCACGCCTGCCGATCGGCGTCGTGCTCGAGATCTCGGGTTCGGGTTCGCAGATCGCGCTCGACCTGCAACGCATCAACGAATGCATGGCCGACGAGGACCCCTCGGTGCAGATGGCCGGCCAGGTTGGCAGCCAGGTCAAGATCCGCGTGGGCGACGCGTGGCTGCTCGCCAACGTGCGCGACCAGCGCAAGGACCGCCGCACCGAAGGCGGGATCATCGCCCATATCGATTTTCTCGGCGAGGGCGGCGAGGAGAAGCTGACGGGCCGCATCCACGGCTTCAAGCGCGGCGTCACCCGCTACCCGGTCCCCGGCGCGCTGCTCTATCCCGCGACCACCCGCGACCTCGAGCAGATCTACGCGAGCGACGGGCGGGCGAGCATCACCATCGGCAAGGTCTTCCCGACCAAGGACATCCGCGCCGGCCTCTATATCGACGCGATGCTCGGCAAGCACTTCGCGCTGCTGGGCTCGACCGGGACCGGCAAGTCGACCAGCGCCGCGCTGATCCTGCACCGCATCTGCGAGGCCGCGCCCAAGGGTCACATCGTGATGATCGACCCCCACGGCGAATACTCCGCCGCGTTCCGCCAGACCGGGCAGATCCTCGACGTCTCGAACCTCCAGATGCCCTACTGGCTGATGAACTTCGAGGAGCACTGCGAGGTGCTGCTGTCCTCGAGCGGCAACGACCGCCAGATCGACGCGGATATCCTCGCCAAGTGCCTGCTCGCCGCGCGCACCAAGAACCGGCTGGCGCAGGTGATGGGCAAGATCACGGTGGATTCGCCGATCCCCTACCTGCTCAGCGACTTCAGCAACATCCTCCAGGACGAGATGGGCCGCCTCGACAAGGCGACCTCGTCGGCACCCTACATGCGGATCAAGCAGAAGCTCGACGAGATCAAGGCCGACCCGCGCTACCAGTTCATGTTCTCCGGCATGCTGGTCGGCGACACCATGGTCGAGTTCATCGGCAAGATCTTCCGCATGCCCGGCCACGGCAAGCCGATCTCGATCATCGACGTCTCGGGCGTGCCGTCCGACATCACCTCGACCGTGGTTGCGGTGCTCAGCCGCCTCGTCTTCGACTTCGCGATCTGGGGCCGCGACGAGAAGACCCGCCCCGTGCTGCTCGTGTGCGAGGAAGCGCACCGCTACGTCCCCAACGAGAAGAACGCCGACGGCTCGTCGGTGGGCAAGATCCTCAGCCGCATCGCCAAGGAGGGCCGCAAGTACGGCATCAGCCTCGGCCTCATCACCCAGCGCCCCTCGGACCTGGCCGAGGGCGTGCTGTCGCAGTGCGGCACGATCATCTCGATGCGCCTCAACAACGACCGCGACCAG
>JBJTSG010000078.1:0-5708 GCA_046076505.1 Erythrobacter sp.
GCTCGGCAACCTCGGCGATGCCTCGCGCGCGGTTCTCGATAAGCCGCACGAGCACTAGCGCGAGCGCGAAGGCGAGCGGCACCGAGATGGCGAGCGCGAGGATCAGGCCCGACCATTCCGCCTGCCGCAAGGCGGGCACGCCGGTGCGGATCTGTCCCACCACCAGCACCGCCCCGCCGCCGAGCGCCACGGTCTCGATCCGCGCCGGCAGCGCCGCCGGGTCGCCCGCGCGCTGGACGGTCGCGGTCTGTGCGGCGCCCGCCTTTAGCGCCGGTCGCGACGAGGATCGCCGCGAAGCAGGCGAGCGCGAGGCGGGTGGAACTGGAGATGCCCCGCATTGCGCCCGCGTCAGTCCGACAGGCCCAGCCGGTCGCCAGCCCCGCGCACGGTGTGGATCAGCGCCGCACCCGCGCCCTCGTCGATCTTCTTGCGCAGCCGGCTGACATGCACCTCGATGACATTGGTGCCGGGATCGAGCGGCGGCGCCTCTCGCCAATCTGGGCGCGGCTCGGCTCGCTGCTCTACCACCACGGCGAGGCTTTCTACGGCTTCGAGGGCCTGCGCGACTACAAGGAGAAGTTCTCGCCCCAGTGGGAGCCGCGCTACATCGCCGTGCCGCGCGGACTCGGGATGGTGCGCGCGCTGGTCGATCTGAGACGGCTCGTCGGCGGATCACGGCGCAGCGTGGCCACGCGGGCAGCGTCTCTCGGGCCACCACGCACCCGCTCGGGCGACGGGCGGCCGCACCGCCAGCGCCGCGCGCCGCCCTCGCCCGCCGCTCGCAGGGGTGATCAGTCCTCGAGCCAGTTGCGCCACGCGAACCACGCCGCGACCGCGAGGCCCATGACGAGGCACAGCCCGCACACGATCCAGAAGCCCCACGGGTTCTCGGCGAAGGGAATGCCGCCGACATTCATGCCGAGAAGGCCGGTGACGAAGGTCAGGGGCAGGAAGATGAAGGCGACCACCGCGATCACGAGGCTGCGCTGGTCGATCTTCTCCGAACGCAAGTCGGTGACCTGTTCGTGAATCAGCGCCGCACGGTCGCGCACCGCATCGAGTTCCTCGGCCATGCGCGCGAAGCGGTCCGAGGCCTCGCGCAGGTGCATCTTGTTGTCCTTGGAGATCCAGTCGAAGCCGAGCTGCGCAAGATCCTCGAGCGCGTCGCGTCCCGGCGCGACGAAGCGCCTCAGCGAAATCGCCTGCGAACGCAGCGGCGCGATCTTCCGCCGCAAGGCGTAGATCGCGCCGTCGTCGAGCGCCCCCTCGCAATCATCGACCCGGTCGCCCAACTCGGCGACCTGCGGGTCGAGCTCGGCGCTGATCGCCTGGGCCAGCGCAGCGACGAAGTCGCCGCCGTCGGCGAGCTTGCCGGCGCGCATCAGCTGATCGACCTTGGCGAGCGCCGACAGCCGCCGGCGGCTGACCGAGGTGACGCGGCGGCGTTCGACCCACAGGCGGATGGAGACCAGCCCGTCGCTGTCCTCGATAGGATCGCGCGCCGGGCCGCGCAGGTTGATGAGCGCGGCATCGTCGACCTCGTCGCAGCGCGGGCGGGTCTCGCTCGCCAGCAGCGCGCCGGCGGCGAGCGGGGGGACATAGCCCGGCAGGTCGTCGCGCCGGGCGTTCCCCGCTTCCTCGACGTGCAGCCACACGAAGCCGAGGCCGGCGTAGTTCGCAACGTCTTGCGGCGGCAGCTCGCGCACGGTGCCGTTCTCGTTGACGAGGGCGTGAAGGCGCGGCGCGGCGGATGTCTCGCTCATGCCCCCGGTTTGCCCCGTCATGCGGGGAGCGGCAAGCGGGATTGCCTGCAACACCTTGATCCGCGCCGCGCACCGCGCCACTCTCGCCACCGGACACGAGGGGAGAGGGCATGGGCAAGCGGCATTGGATGGCATTGGCAGCAGCGCTGGCGGCGAGCCCCGTGACGGCCCGGACGCCGCCCAGTCTCAGCGAGACCGAAGCCGCCGCGCCTGGCCCCCCGCCGATCATTGTCCCGCGCGAGCGCGCGGAGCTCGAGAACCGCATCCTTGCCGAGCGGCTCGAGACCGTGATCCCGCAGATCATGCGCGCCGAGGGGATCGACCTGTGGCTGCTGGTCGCGCGGGAGTATTTCGAGGAGCCGGTGGTCGCCACCATGCTCGATGCCGAGAGCATGCACGCGCGGCGGCGCACGATCCTGATCTTCCACGACCCCGGCGAGGGCAAGCCGGTCGAGCGCCTGACGGTGAGCCGCTACGGCCTCGGCGGGCTGTTCGCGCCCGCTTGGAACCCGGACCAGCAGCCTGAACAGTGGCAGGCGGTGGCGGAAATCATCGCCGCGCGCGATCCGAAGAAAATCGCGATAAACTCCAGCGATCTCTACCAGTTCGCCGACGGCATGACGCTAAGCCAGTATGACCGCTTCATGTCGGCCCTGCCCGCCGCCCTGCACGAGCGCGTCGTCAGCGGCGAGGGGCTGGCGATCCGCTGGCTGGAGACCCGCACGCCCGCCGAAATGGCAATCTACCCCACCGTGGTGCGCATCGCCCACGCGGTTATCGGCGAGGCCTTTTCGCGCAAGGTCATCACGCCGGGCAAGACGACGGCGGAGGAGGTGCAGTGGTGGTATCGCGACCGGCTGATGCAGCTAGGCCTCACCCCGTGGTTCCACCCCTCGGTGGCGATCCAGCGGCAGGGGAGGGAGGGCATGATCGAGGGCGCGGAGGTGATCCAGCCGGGCGACCTCTTGTGGACCGATTTCGGCATCACCTACCTGAGGCTCAACACCGACACGCAATACCTCGCCTACGTCCTGAAGCCCGGCGAGACCGAGGCCCCGGCGGGGCTGCGGCAGGGGCTCGCCAACTCCAACAAGGTGCAGGATTTCCTGCGCGCTGCCTTCAAGACCGGTCGCTCGGGCAACGAGGCGCTCGCCGAGGCCCGTGCGAAGGCGATCGCGGCAGGGCTCGATCCATCGATCTATTCGCACCCGATCGGCTACCACGGTCACGGCGCGGGGCCTTCGATCGGGTTCTGGGACAATCAGAAGGCCGATCCGCGGGGCGCGGGGCCGATCCGGCCGAACACCGCCTGGTCGATCGAGCTCACCTCCTATGCCGCCGTTCCCGAATGGGGCGGCCAGCGCGTCGATTTCCGCACCGAGGAGGACGCCTTCTTCGACGGGCAGCAGGTGCGCTTCATCGACGGCCGCCAGACCGCGATCACGCTGATCCCCTCGGGATGACTAGCGGCGCCGCGAGGACGAGCCGGTCCCGCGCGCCTTCGTCCTGACCCGGTACACGTCGGTGAGCGCGGTGATGTAGAGCTCCGACAGGTCCTCCCCCGCCCAGGCGAGATTGGTCGCGCGCTTGGGCGTCGCGAGCCGCGCGATCACCGCGCCTTGCGCCGGGTCCACCACGCACAGTCCGCCCGGGCAGGTGATGTAGACGCGGCCCTCGGTATCCACCCGCACCCCGTCGACCCTGCCGGGCTTGCTCTCGTCGGTCACGTCGACCACGAGCCGCTTGTTCGACGCAGTGCCGTTCTTCGCGATATCGTAGGCCCAGACCGTCTGGGTCGCGCTGTCGCCCACGTAGAGCACCCGCTCGCCCGGTGCGAAGGCGAGGCCGTTGGGGCGAGACAGCGCCTTGTCGATCAGCACCATGCGCCCGCTCGCCTCGTCCAGCGCGAAGACGCCCGAGAAATCGAGCTCCGCCTCGCGCTTGACGCCCTTGTAGGGGCTCGCGAGGCCGTAGGGCGGATCGGTGAAGAAGATCATCCCGTCCGCGCGCACCACCACGTCGTTGGGGCTGGAGAGGTGCTTGCCCTCATAGCGCTCGGCGATCACCTGCCGTCCGCGGTCGGGCGTCCAGCGGCTGATCGCGCCGCTGCCGTGCTCGGCACTGAGCAGGCGGCCCTTTGCATCGAAGGTATGGCCGTTGGCCATCGCTGAGAGGGTGTAGAGCATCTTGGGCGGACCCTCGCCCGGGGTGAGCACGTAGACCGTATCCCCCGGTATGTCGCTGAAGACCAGCCGCTTGCCGTCCCACGCGGGGCCTTCGGTGAAGGTGTAGCCGGTGGCGACGAGCTCGAGGCTCCCCTCGACGAAGATCGGCTGCGCGACGGCGTGGGTGCCTTGCGCGCTGCCGCTGTCCTCGGCCGCCGCGCCGCTCGCGATTGCCAGAAGGCCTGCCGCGATGATCCCTGCGAGCCTGCCCATGCGCCCTCCTGCCTCGTCCTGTCGTGGACACAGACTGCCTCGCCGCGGCGCGCGAGGCCAGCACTTTTGAGGGGAGCCGCAGCCCTTGCATGGCGCGCGCGCGGGGGGCATGGGGGCGCCAGACAGGAGACCCATACCCCATGCGTCAGATCGACCATTTCATCGTCGGCGAGACCCCCGCCCCCACCCGCAAGCACCAGGTCTGGAACCCCTCGACGGGCGAAGTGCAGGCCGAAGTCGCGCTGGGCGACGCCGCCCTCCTCGCCCGCGCGGTTGAGACCGCCAGGCGCGTCCAGCCCGGCTGGGCGGCGACCAACCCGCAGCGCCGCGCGCGGATCATGTTCGCCTTCAAGGAACTGGTCGAGAAGAACATGCAGTCCCTCGCCGAGATGCTGGCGAGCGAGCACGGCAAGACCGTCCCCGACGCGCGCGGCGACGTCCAGCGCGGGCTCGAGGTGATCGAATACGCCTGCGGCATTCCGCAGATCATGAAGGGCGAATACACCCACGGCGCCGGGCCCGGGATCGACGTCTACTCGATGCGCCAGCCGCTCGGGATCGGGGCGGGGATCACCCCATTCAACTTCCCGGCGATGATCCCGATGTGGATGTTCGGCATGGCCTGCGCGGCGGGCAATGCCTTCATCCTCAAGCCCTCGGAACGCGACCCCTCTGTGCCGGTGCGCCTCGCCGAACTGTTCCTCGAAGCCGGTGCGCCTGAAGGGCTGCTCCAGGTCGTCCACGGCGACAAGGAGATGGTCGACGCGATCATCGACCACCCCGATATCGCCGCGATCAGCTTCGTCGGGAGTTCGGATATCGCGCAGTATATCTACGCGCGCGGCTCGGCCAACAACAAGCGGGTACAGGCCTTTGGCGGGGCGAAGAACCACGGGATCGTGCTGCCCGATGCCGACCTCGATCAGGTGGTCACCGACCTCACCGGCGCGGCCTTCGGCTCGGCGGGCGAACGCTGCATGGCGCTGCCCGTGGTGGTGCCGGTGGGCGAGGAGACGGCGGAGCGGCTGAAGGAAAAGCTGCTCACCTCCATCGCCAAGCTGCGCATCGGCGTCTCGAACGATCCCGACGCAGATTACGGCCCGGTCGTCACGCCCGAGCATAAGGCGCGGATCGAACAGTGGATCACCACCGCCGAGGAAGAAGGCGCGGAGATCGTCGTCGACGGGCGCGGGTTCACCCTGCAGGGCCACAAGAAGGGCTTCTTCGTCGGCCCGACGCTGATCGACCACGTCACCCCGCAGATGAAATCCTATCAGGAGGAGATCTTCGGCCCTGTGCTCCAGATCGTGCGCGCGAAGGACTTCGAGGAGGCGGTGCGCCTGCCGTCAGAGCACCAGTACGGCAACGGCGTCGCGATCTTCACCCGTAACGGCCACGCCGCGCGCGAATTTGCTGCGCGGGTCAATGTCGGGATGGTGGGCATCAACGTGCCGATCCCGGTGCCGGTCGCCTACCATAGCTTCGGCGGATGGAAGCGTTCGGGCTT
>JBJTSG010000079.1:0-4343 GCA_046076505.1 Erythrobacter sp.
CTCTGCAATCAGCCGGTCGGCGGGAACGACCCGTGAGACCAGGCCGGACCGCTCGGCCTCAGCGGCGTCCATCATCCGGCCTGTAAGGATCATGTCCATGGCCTTGGACTTGCCCACCAGGCGGGTCAGCCTCTGGGTGCCGCCGATGCCGGGCATGACGCCGAGGTTGATCTCGGGCTGACCGAACTTCGCCGTCTCCGAGGCGATGATGAAGTCGCAGAGCATGGCGAGTTCACAGCCGCCGCCCAGGGCGTAGCCGGAAACCGCGGCGATGATGGGCTTGCGGAAGGCCTCGATCCGGCGGGCCGCCGGGCCAAAGAAGTCGCTGGCGAACATCTCGGCGTAGGACCTGTCCGACATCTCCTTGATGTCGGCGCCGGCCGCAAAGGCCCGCTCGGACCCGGTCAGGACCAGGCAGCGGACGCCGGGATCGGCCTCGGCGGCGTCCAGCGCCCGGCCAAGCTCGTCGAGGAGCAGGCTGTTCAGGGCGTTGAGCGCTTCCGGACGGTTCAGGCGGATGAGGGCGACGGCGTCGTGGGCTTCGACGATCAGGGTCTCGTAGGCCATGGGGGTCTCCGGCGGAGTCTTCCCGTCGCTTTAGGCGGCGGAGGCGAAAAGGCCAAGGGCGGCGTCACCTCTGGCAGGCGGAACACCAGAAGGTGGATCGGCCGGCCTGGACCCGCCGGCGAATCCGCCCGCCGCAGCCGGCGTTGGCGCAGGCCTCGCCCTCGCGGTCGTAGGCGCGGAAGCTGTGCTGGAAATAGCCGAGGGCTCCGTCTGCGGCGGAGAAGTCCCTGAGGGTCGAGCCGCCGGCTGCGATGGCCCGCTCCAGGACCGCCTTCACCGTGCGGGCCAGGCCGTCGAGGCGCGGCCGGGAGATCCGGCCTGCAGGGCGGAAGGGGGAAATCCGCGCCTCGTGCAGGGCCTCGCAGACATAGATGTTGCCGAGCCCGGCGACGATCCGCTGGTCGAGGAGCGCGAGCTTGATCGACAGCACCTTGCCCTTGAGCGCAGTTTTCAGGTGCGCCGCCGTCAGTCCCGGCCCCAGAGGCTCCGGCCCGAGCGCGGCGAACTGCGGCCACTTTGCGAGCTTGTCGGTCGCGACGAGATCGACCGACCCGAAGCGCCGCGGATCGCACAGCGCGAAGCGGTGCGCGGCGGTGTCGAGCAGCAGGTGATCGTGGCTGTCGGGCGTTTCGGGATCGATTCGCCAGCGCCCGCTCATGCCGAGGTGGAAGATCATCGTCATGTCGCGGTCGAGATGGACGAGCCCGTACTTGGCGCGACGCCCGAGCGAGGTGACCCGCGCCCCGGTCATCACCTGGACGAGATCGGCGGGGAAGGGGCGGCGCAGGTCGGCGCGGTTGAGCGTGACGCGGGTGATCCGCTCGCCCTCGAGGAAGGCGGCGAGCCCGCGGACGGTGGTCTCGACTTCCGGTAATTCAGGCATTGCAATCTTCGCACATGGGTTGCCCTCTATCACCCTTTGCCTATGGGGCAATTCCCTCTAGGGAACCGGGCATGAGCGATACCACCGACGAAACCGTCTCCTTCGGCTACACCCAGGTCACACCCCAGGAAAAGACCCGCAGGGTCGGCGAGGTCTTCTCCAGCGTCGCGAAGAAGTACGACATCATGAACGATGCGATGTCGGGCGGGATGCACCGGCTGTGGAAGGACCGCTTCGTGCGGCGCGTGAAGCCGCAGCCGGGCGAGCAGATCCTCGACATGGCGGGCGGCACCGGCGACATCGCGTTCCGCATGGCGGCGCGCGGCGCCCACATCACCGTCGCGGACATCAACCAGGACATGCTCGACGTCGGCGCCGAACGCGCGCTGGAGCGGGGCTTTTCGCAAGAGGACGGCGCGCTCGTCTTCACCCGGCAGAACGCCGAGGAGGTGTCCTTCGCTTCCAATTCCTTCGACGCCTACACCATCGCCTTCGGCATCCGGAACGTCACTCATATCGACCGCGCGCTCAAGGAGGCGCTGCGGGTGCTGAAGCCCGGTGGGCGGTTCTTCTGCCTCGAGTTCTCGACCGTCGAGTGGTCGGGGCTGAAGGAGGCCTACGACCTCTATTCCGAGCACCTCCTGCCGCGCATGGGGCAGGCGATCGCGGGGGACGCGGACTCCTACCGCTACCTCGCCGAGAGCATCCGCAAGTTCCCGCCGATGCCCGCCTTCGAGGCGATGATCCGCGCCGCCGGTTTTGCCAACACCAAGGTCGAGCCGATCATGGGCGGCCTCGTGGCGATCCACTCGGGGTGGAAGATTTGAGCGGTGCGCCTGAATTCTCCTCTCCCGCTCGCGGGAGGGGCCGGGTGTGGGCATGGGCCGTAGCGGCCCACCCCGCTGCGACTAGGCTCGCCTGCGGCTCGCCAGATCTCGCTGCCCCTCCCGCAAGCGGGAGGGGGTAGGGCATCATGACCTCCTCTCTCGTCCACCTGTCCCGCCTCGCGCGCTGGGGCGTCACGCTTGCGCGCCGCCGCGCGCTGGTGGGGATCGAGAACGATCCCAACGCACCCGCGACCGTGCGCCAGTTCGTTCGGCTCGCCCGGCTCGCGACGCTGACGGGCAAGCGCGGCAAGCCCGACTACGCCGGTGCCTTCCGCGCCATCGGCCCGGCCGCGATCAAGCTCGGGCAGAGCCTCGCCACGCGGCCCGACCTCGTCGGCGAGGAGGCGGCGAACAACCTCCTGTCGCTTCAGGACAGCCTGCCGCCGGTGCCCTTTGCGCAGATCCAGGCGGCCATCGAATCGAGTTTCGGCCAGCCGCTCGCAAACCTGTTCTCCGAGATCGACCCCGAGCCGGTCGGCGCGGCCTCCATCGCGCAGGTCCACAAGGCCGTCACCACAGATGGACGCAAGGTCGCGGTCAAGGTGCTGCGCCCCGGCATCCGCGAGAAGTTCGCGCGCGACATCCAGACCTATGAATGGGCGGCCGCCCATGTCGAGCAGATGGGCGGCGAGGCCCAACGCCTGCGCCCGCGGCTCACCATCGCCAATTTCAAGCGCTGGACCAATTCCGAGCTCGACCTGAGGCGCGAGGCCGCCTCGGCGTCCGAACTCGCCGAGCAGATGGCGGGCGTCCCCGGCTACCGCATCCCGCAGATCGACTGGGACCGCACCAACGGGCGGGTGATGACGGTCGAATGGATCGACGGGATCAAGATCAGCCGCACCGACGAGCTGCGCGCGCGCGGCCACGACCTTGCCGCAATCTCCGAGCGGCTCGTCATCAGCTTTCTCACCCAGGCGATCAGCACCGGATTCTTCCACGCCGACATGCACCAGGGGAACCTGTTCGTGGAGGACGACGGCACGATTGTCGCCATCGACTTCGGGATCATGGGCCGCATCGACCGCCGCGCGCGGCAGTGGCTCGCCGAGATCCTCTACGGTCTCACCACCGGCAATTACCAGCGCGTCGCCGAGATCCATTTCGAGGCGCAATACGTGCCGAGCTACCACTCGGTCGGCGAATTCGCGACCGCGCTGCGCGCGGTGGGCGAGCCGATGCGCGGCAAGCCGGTGAAGGAGCTCTCCGTCGGCCAGATGCTCGACGGGCTGTTCGCGATCACCCGCGATTTCGACATGCAGACCCAGCCGCACCTGTTGCTGCTGCAAAAGACGATGGTGATGGTCGAGGGGATCGCCACCCAGCTCAATCCCGACATCAACATGTGGGACACCGCCGCGCCTTATGTGCGCGCGTGGATCCGCGACGAGCTCGGGCCGGAAGCCGCGCTCGCCGAGCGATTGAAGCAGGATACCGAGACGCTGCTGCGCCTGCCGGGCCTGATCCGCCGGGTCGAGGAGATGTTCCCGCCCAAGGGCGGCGCGCCCGAACAGCCGCCGCTGCCGGAGATCGCGCTCATTACCGAGCGGCGCGAGGGGAGCGGGTGGCTCGGCTATGTCGCCGCCGGGCTCCTCGGCGGCGCCGCGGTGTGGGGCGCGCTGGCGGCGGGCTGGATCGGCTGATCCGGGCCGGGGGCGGGGGAGGATGACCGGGGGCGCGCTGCTGGATCGCTGGGAGGCGCTCGGTCGACCCTTCGCGCGGCTCCCGCGCGCCGTCGCTGCCACGCTGCTTGCCGCCCTCCCGGCGGCGATGGGCTGGAGCCTCGCCGTCCAGGGCACGCTCGACCGCCTCGAAACCGCGCGCGAGGGGCCGACCACCACGATCCGCGGCGAGCCCATCGACCCGCGCGGCGACCTTGCCCTCTACGAGCGCATCTCGGCGCGGGTGGCGGCGGGGGAGGGCTACTACGCCGCCGCAGTCGAAGAACAGCGCCGCTCGGGCTATCCGACCCGCCCTTTCGTGACGGTGCGCCTGCCGACGCTTGC
>JBJTSG010000080.1:0-3937 GCA_046076505.1 Erythrobacter sp.
CGGACGCCCGCCGCCGCCCCACTCGTCGGTGAAGATCACCTTGGTGCCGTCATTGTTGAAGGTCGCCGAGTGCCAGTAGGCGAAGCCCGTGTCGGTGGCGACGTCGATGCGCTTGGGGTTCAGCGGGTCCGAAATGTCGAACAGGATGCCGTTGCCCGAGCAGGCGCCTGCCGCCAGCTTCAGCGCCGGAAAGACGGTGATGTCGTGGCACTGGTCGGTGCGCGAGGTGGTCTGGGTGCCGTCGCCGTGATCGCCGCCCTTCCACAGGCCGGCGATCTCGCCGGTGGTCTCGTCGGCGAAGACACGCGGGCTCTTGACGATCCGCGCCTTGGAGGGGTCGGCGACCGGGATCTCGATCACGTCGATCGAGAACAGCGCGGTGCGGCTGTCACCCGGGGTGCTGCCGATGCAGCCCGCCAGTTCCTTCTCGTCGCGGATGCCCGCGGTGCCCGAGTTGTAGACGACGAGGCGCGTGGGATCGGCGCTCACCACCGAATGGGTGTGGCTGCCGCGGCAGGTCTGCACCTGCCCGACCTGGCGCGGGGCGGCGAGATCGGAGATGTCGAAGATGCGAAGGCCCCGGAAGCGATCCGGGTTGACCTTGCCCGGCGCGCCTTCGAGCCCGCAATCGGTGCGCCCGCGGGTCTGCTCGACGCTCATCACGAGCAGGTTGCCGACCACCGAGACATCGCCCTGCCCGCCGGGGCAGACGACGCTGCTCTTGAGGGTCGGCACGCCGTCGGCGCCGAGCCTGTAGATGTTGAAGCCGTGATAGGAGCCCGCCACCATCACGTCGCCGAAGAAGGCGAGGTCGGTGTTGGCGAAGTCGAGCAGCGGGGTGCGCTCGGCGAATTCGGTGAGGCTGTCCTCCTCCTCGCGCGCCGGGGTGGCGGCGGCGGCAGGGGGCGCTGCGGCGACGGTCGGGGTCGCCTCGGCGGGCTTCGCGGCCTCGGCAGGCTTGGCCTCGCTGTCCTTCTTCTTGTCCTTCTTCGGCGCGGCCGGCGGGCGCAGGTCGGCGGGGTTGGCGGGATTGAAGAAGCCCGCGGGCTTGGGCAGCGACGCGACCTTGGTAAGGTTCCAGATCGCCTCGCCCGCCTTGTCGAAGCCTGCCGCAAGGCCCACGCGCTTGTCGGTCGAAAGCCCGGCGAGAGTCTTGTCCATCTTCTTGATCTCGCCCGACTGCTCGCTCTCGACGTCGCTGACGAACTGGAACAGCACCGGGTCCGCCGCGGTGCCGTCCTCGTCGAGCAGCTCCTTCACCATGTCGACCGCGCCCTCGTGATGGGTGATCATCAGGGTCAGGAACTGGCGGTCGAAATCGCCGCCCTTTGCGGCGGCGAGCGCCTTCATGTCCTCAGGGGAAGCCATGCCCTTCATCATCATGTGCATGTGCTCGCCATGGCCCGCCATCTTCGGGTCCTCGGCCGGCTCGCCGCGCTCCTTGAGCCAGGTGGTCATGAAGCTCATCTCGTCGGCCTGGCTCGCCTCGATGCGGCCCGCGGCGGCGAGGACGTCGGCGTTGTTGGTGCGGTCCTTGGCGAGCTTCGCCATATCCAGCGCCTGGCCGTGGTGGACGATCATGTGCTGCATGAAGGCGACGTCTTCGGGAGTGTAGCTCGCCTGCGCGAGCTTGGTCGCCTGGTCCGCGGTGAGGGTCTTCGGGGCCTGCCCCGGCGCGCCCGGCTGGACGATCTGCGCACTCTGCGCATGAGCGAGGCCCGAGGCGGACAGCAGCAGGGCAGCGGCAAGAGCGGCGCGCCTGGTGCGCGCCCGGGTGGCATTGTCGATCATGTCAGTCCCCTTGGATGATGTGGCCGCCAGACTGCCCGCACGGGCCCGCCAGTCAAGTGCGCCAATTGCCCGCCCCGGCCGCTTTCGACGAACCCGCGATCTGCGTCGAGCAGCGGCGTTCCCACGGCTTGCCGCACTCTTG
The DNA here is from genome assembly GCA_046076505.1 of Erythrobacter sp. Lineage (GTDB taxonomy): Bacteria > Pseudomonadota > Alphaproteobacteria > Sphingomonadales > Sphingomonadaceae > Erythrobacter. The sequence continues at coordinate 1,934 of JBJTSG010000080.1, forward strand.
ACAGGAGCCGCCGCGCCACGCGCTCCGTTCGTCGCATGCGGCCAACAGAGTTCTTGCAGCGCCCGGACGAGCGGGCATAAGGTCCGCGTTAAGCCCGCCGCAACCCTACCGGAGTAGTTTCAGCGACATGGCATTTCCCCGCTTTTTCGCCGCCCTGACCGGCCTCGCCGCCACCCTTTCGGCGATCGCCACCCCTGCCGCGGCGCGGGACGATGATCTCCAGGCGACCTTCGACAGCACCTTCGGGACCCAGGCCCGCAGCCCGCAGTCGTTCGATGCGGTCTACGCCTCGAGCTTCCAGCAGCGCATCGCCGAACTCGCCAACCCGGCGCTCGGGCGCATCGGCGTTGCCGCGGTCGACCTCGCCACCGGCGAGGAAGTGATGGTGCTCGGCGACCAGCTCTTCCCGATGGCCTCGACCAGCAAGGTCGCGATCGCGGCGACCTATCTCGAGATGGTCGAGAGGGGGCGCTACTCGCTCACCAGCGAATTCCCGCTGATGATGCCGGTCGCCTCGGCGAAGTACTCCTCGGCCAAGGCCCCGGTGCGCCCCGGGCAGTACATGCCGGCGATCGACCTCATCGAGATCATGATCACCCGCTCCTCGAACCCGGCGACCGATGCGCTGCTCGCCGCGGTCGGCGGCCCGGCGGTGGTCAACGATTTCATGCGCCGCCAGGGGATCGGCAACTGGTCGCTGAACCGCGACATCGCCACCCTCGTGCGCGACGACGGCGAATACAACCCGGCGATCTATGTCGACACCCGCGACGCGGCGACCCCGCGCGCGATGGTCCGCCTGCTCGCGGGACTCTACAAGGGCGAGTTCCTGTCGGACAACAGCCGCCAGGTGTTGCTGGGCGCGATGAGCCGCACCGTCACCGGCAAGCGCCGCATTCCGGCGAACATTCCGCTGGAGGCGCGGGTCAGCCACAAGACCGGCACGCTCTCCAACACCTCGAGCGACGTCGGCCTCATCGAATGCCCCGACGGGCGCGTCATCGCGGTCGCCATCTACGTCACCGGGCAGGGCACCAAGCAAGCCCGCGAGGACCGCATCGCCTCGATCGCCCGCGCCCTTTATGACGGCTTCGCCGCCAAGGCGCAGACCAACCCGATCCGCAACTGGGCGAGCGCGCCCTACGGCAGCGGCGGCTGATACCACCCACGGAGCTACATGCCTGACGGGAGGCAGCAAAGAGGGCGGCACCGCTGGGTGCCGCCCTCCGCGTTTCCGGCGAGCCGGCAGGCTTAGTCGGCGGCTTCCTTCTCCGCCTGGTCGGCGATGTTGGCCGCGTCGTTGGCGATGTCGTCAGTGGTCTTCACCGCCTGGTCGGCGGCCTTGTCGGCGGCGGCCTCGACGTCCTGCGCCGAGGCGGTGGCGGCGGCCTCGACGCCCTGGCTGACCTCGTCATCGGCCGCATCGGCCTCGGTCGCCATCGCCTCGACGGTTTCCTCGTTCTTCTCTTCGGCGGCGTTGTTGCACGCCGTCAGGCCGAGCGCCGAGGTGGCGACGGCGGCGGCGAGGATGATCTTGCGCATGGTGGGTCCTGTCCTTGGTTCTGCGTTAGGCACCTGAAACTAGGCCTCTGGCAGGGGCGAGACAAGGCCTTGGCGAGGCCGGGTGCCGCATTTTCGACACAATTCGCAGGGCGCCATGGTGCGTCGCTTCGCGCGCCAAAGCCCTACCCCGCGCCTCGCGCGCCTGCTAGCAGGCGGCATGGCCGAAAAGCACCACCTCTATCTCGTCGATGGCTCCTCCTACATCTTCCGCGCCTATCACCGGCTCCCGCCGCTGACCAACCCGGAAGGCACGCCGGTCGGCGCGGTCTATGGCTACACGACGATGCTGTGGAAGCTCGCCGCCGATCTCGACGCGGCCGACGGGCCGACGCACCTCGCGGTGATCCTCGACGCGGGCTCGACCAGCTTCAGGAACGACATCTACGCGCACTACAAGGCGAACCGCCCCGAGCCGCCCGAGGATCTGGTCCCGCAGTTCCC
>JBJTSG010000081.1:0-6009 GCA_046076505.1 Erythrobacter sp.
GGCGCTCGCCACACCAACAATCGAGGAGGCTCAGCCGCTACAGATTACACCAAAGGCCGCCTGAAAATGACGCCCGCTGGCCACACCCGAATTTACACCACATTGACGGACACGACCTGACTTGACGACAGAGCCCACGCAAACTTCGTCCGAGCAGCCTGTTGCTCCGGCGAAATTGCATGTGATTAGGCGGACCGTGCCATCATGCTGAGTTGTGGCACACGAGGCCAAGCTTAAAGCGCCGAAAACGTTCAAAGCCCAGCTCTTCATGTGCCCCGTATAATTGTAACTCGTTTGTCCGAAACGGGGTCGATTGCCGAATGGCAGCTTCTGGCCGACAACCCGTGATAGCCGACATTTTCCTACACCCCTGCCAGCCGCTACAATCCACCCCGGCTCTTTCCCATCGTTCTGTCCGGCCTGCGAGGCCGTTGGATCATCGCGGCGCGAAACAAGGCCCTGCTTTCCTGTCCGTCCGCTTGACGAAATCAGGTGTTAATATCTGAATGAGCTTATGAAATTGAGGCCCCACAAAGCGGACACGGTGTCCGCTTTGTAACGCTTAAGCGCCGCTTGCGGGCATCAAGGGTGTCGACACGATCCCATCCCCAGCCCCTCCCGCAAGCGGGAGGGGGGTTGGTCGCGCAATCCAGTCCCCCTCCCGCCTGCGGGAGGGGTAAGGGGTGGGCCTGTAAACTCACCCAAACGCCGGCCGATAATTGCTCTCGCCCCAATCCTGCGCCTTTGTCCACTCGCCCATCGTCTGAAGCTTGCCTTCCAGCTCCGGGAAGCGTTCGTAGACGTGGTCCATGTCGACCGCGAAGGGCTTGGTCGGGGCGTTGTTGTTGTATTCGTAGAAGTCCTCGATCCCCTTGGCGAAGTCGGCGCGCATCGCCTCGGGCATGGAATCGCCGGCCGCCTCGACGAGGTAACGGCCGAACTCGGCGGGGGTGCAGGGGTCGTATTTGATCTCCTTGCCGAGCGCTTCGCTGAGGCACTGGGTCACCTGCTTGCCGACCAGCCGCTCAGGGCCACCGATGTTGAGCCAGGCACCTTCCATGTCGGGCCGTTCGAGACTGGCGAGCATGAAGCGGGCGACGTCATCAAGGCTGATCCAGTTGGCTTCCAGCGCGGGGTTGTGCGGGTACACATAGCGCCCCTCGTTGACGATGAAGGGCCGCGCCCAGTTGGTCAGCAGGTTGTCCATGAACAGCACCGAGCCGAACACCGTCCCCGGCGCGCCGCTGCGCCACAGGGCGTTGATGCCCGCGGTGTTGCCGGCATAGGTGAAGGCATCGCCGGGCTTGTCGGGGATCCAGCTCGAGGTGTTCCAGACCACGCGCTTCACGCCCAGATGCGCGGCGACCTTGCCGACTTCGCCCACCAGATAGGCGCGGTCGGCGCGGGCTTGGAGGGGGTGGGTGTAGAAGATGTAGTCGCTGCCCTCGAGCGCGCTCTCGAAGGTGGAGGTGTCGTAAAGGTCCATCGGGCGGACCTCGACCCGCTCGACCCCTTCCACCGGCGCGCCCTCCAGCGCATCGGGGCGACGCGAGATCGCGCGCACGTCGTAGCCCGCGGCGAGCGCCTGGCGCACCTGCGCGAGGCCCTGCCTCCCGCTCGCGCCGATCACCGTGATGGTTGCCATCCAGTCCTCTCCCTTTTGTGGTTTGCGCAGGAGACTAGGAACGACCCCACCCCCGCGCACCGCGCCAAATTGATAGCCGCCTAGCGAAAAGGCGGGGTTGCCGTAGCGGCGCGAGGGGCCAGACAGTGCGGCGATGGACAACCGCTTCTGGCGCATAGCGCGCCGCCCCGAGGGGACAGACTTCGCCGCCGCGCTCGAGCTGGTCGAGGCCCCGCTGGCACCGCTCGTCGAGGGCGAGATCCGCATCCGCAACACCCACCTGTCGATGGACGCGGGCACCCGGATGTGGCTCTCCGACCGCTCGGACGGCTATCAGCCGCCGCTCCCCGTGGGCGGGCCGATGACCGGGCTGGTCCTGGGCGAAGTGCTTGAAAGCAGGGCGGAAGGATTTGCTGTAGGCGATCTCGTGCGCGCCTTCGGTCAATGGGCCGATGTGAGCACCGTCGATGCGGCGATGTCGGGCGCGCTGCGGCTCGATCCGACGGTCGCGGACCGCCGCGCCTGGTTCGGACCGCTCGGCATGAACGGGTGGACCGCGCTGTGGGGCATCGAGACGACCTCCGCGGCGAGACCCGGCGAGCGGGTGCTGGTCTCGGCTGCCGCCGGGGCGACCGGCATCCTCGCAGTGCAGATCGCCAAGCTGCTCGGCTGCGAGGCGTGGGGCATTGCCGGTGGTGCGGCCAAGTGCACGTATCTCAAGGACAATCTGGGGATCGCCGGCGCTATCGACTACAAGGCGGCCGACCTCGGCGCGCAGCTCGATGCAGCAGGCGGCTTCGACGTCTATTTCGACAACGTCGGCGGGCCGCTGCTCGATCAGGTGCTCACCCGCATGAACCACTATGGCCGCATCGCCGTCTGCGGCCTCCTCGCCGACTACACCGCCGGCACTCGCACCGCCCCGTGCGAGTTCGACCAAGTGCTGATGCGGCGCCTGAGGATCGAAGGCTTCTTCTCGCCCGACTTCATGCACGAGGGGCCAAGCCTCACCGCGCGCCTGCGCGAATGGTACGAAGCTGGTGAGCTCGTGATGCCCTACGACGTGACCCAGGGTCTCGAGAACACGCTCGCCGCCTATGCAAAGCTGTTCACCGGGGCGAATATCGGAAAGGTGATCGTGGAGCTCGAAGCATGACCGGAACCCTCGAAGACCGCGAAGCCATCCGCGACGTGCTGGCGGCCTATGCCCACGCCATCGACCGGCGGCGCTGGGGGATGATGGAACGCCTGTTCCACCCGGACGCGACCTTCAAGTTCGGGCTGGTGGAAGGCGATTGGCGGGGCTTCGTCGAGCAAGCACGGGCTATCATCGACCCCTGCCTCGCAACGCAGCACCAGCTCGGGCAGACGATCTTCGGCTTCGAGGGGCCGCAGGTCTGCCACACCGAGACCTACATGACGGCAATGCACACCATCCCGCCGGGCTACCCGATGACGGCGGCCTTCCCGGACCTCGGCAAGATCTATTCGGGCATCGTCGCTGGGCGTTATGTCGACCGTTTCGAGAAGCGCGGCGGGGAGTGGCGCATCGCGCAGCGCACCGGCCTCTACGACTGGCGCGAGTTCCGGGTGGCGCCCGGCGTCGACCTGTCGAACACGCCCGAGGGCGCGGCGGGTTACCACGATGAGCGCGATCCCTCGACGGCGGCCGTCCGGGACTGGCTCGGCTAGGGCCGCTTGAAGGCGAACACCCCGCTCATCGTCGCAAGCTGCTCCTCCCCGCGCCACACCCCGCCCGAAGTGTAGGCGGTGCGCCCCCCGAGCCGGTCGATCCGCACCCGCGCCTCAAGCCAGTCCCCTAGCTTCGCTCCCGCAAGGTAATTGACCGTCAGCGTCACCGTGGAAGGGGTGAGGCGAGGCCGCTCGGCGTCGTAGACGGCGTGGCTCAGCGCGACGTCGGCGAAGGTCGAGATCACCCCGCCGTGGGCTGCGTCCCGGTAGTTGATGTGGTGCGGCATGATGAGGAGACCGACCACGCGCACGCCCTCCACCGCCGGACCGAGATAGTAGGGCCCGCCGTGATCGAGGAAGCCGGGGGTGAAGCCGGCGGGTTCGAAGCCTGCTGGAATGTCCATGCCCGCAGCCTAGCGCCCCCGCTCCCGGGCGCCGCTATGAATTGTGCCAATGACAGCCCATCGCGCAGGGTTTATCCCCTCACCCATGGGAGAGAACACTGCACTGGCCGCACAGTCCTTCTGCGACGTGGTGCGCGAGCACGCGACTGCGCAGGGCGAGGTCATCGCCTTCACCTTTGGCGAGGAACAGATCAGCTTCGCGGAACTCTCCGCCGGAGCGGACCGGGTGGCGAACGGCCTTCTTGCGCTCGGCGTGAAACCGGGCGAGCGCGTCGCCTTTCTCGGCAAGAACCACCCGCTCTATTTCGAGGCCTTCCTCGGCGCCTCGCGCATCGGCGCGGTGATGACGCCGGTCAACTGGCGCCTCGCTCCGCCCGAGGTCGCCTACATTCTCGACAACTGCCAGGCGCGCGTGGTGTTCATCGGCGAGGGTTTCGCGCAAGCCCTCGCCAAGGCGCGCGAGCAGGCGACACGGATCGAACACGTGATCGGCATCGACGCGCCCGACTTTCCCGGCACCGACTATCGCACGTGGCGTGACGGATACCCGGCGACGCCTCCGGCGCACCGGGTGAAGGCCGAGGACGACGCACTCCAGCTCTACACCTCGGGCACCACCGGCAAGCCCAAGGGCGCGGTGATGACACACGGCTCCATCCTCTCGAGCCGTGACGCCACGCAGTCAGGCGAGGCGATGCGCACCTGGCAGGAGCCGATCCCCGGCGATGTCACCCTGCTCGCCATGCCGTGTTTCCACATCAGCGGCACGGGCACCGGCATCGGCACCATGGTGGCGGGCACGAACTCGATTGTCCTGCCCGAATACGATCCGACCAAGGCATTGGACCTGATCGAGAACTTCAACATCTCGAAGATCTTCCTCGTGCCCGCAGCGATCCAGATCCTGCTCAATCACCCGCGGGTGAACGAGGTCGATTTCAGCCGCCTCAAATACATCACCTACGGCGCCTCGCCGATCCCGCTCGAACTGATGCGCGAGGCGATGCGGGTAATCGGCTGCGGCTTCGTGCAGATGTACGGCATGACCGAGACCAGCGGCACGATCGTCGCCCTCGATCCCGAAGATCACGTGCCGGAAGGCTCGCCGCGCATGCGCTCCGTGGGCAAGCCGCTCGCGGGGGTCGAGATCAAGATCATCGACGAGGCAGGCAACGAGGTACCCACCGGCACGGTCGGCGAGATCGCGACGCGCTCCTCGAAGAACATGCGCGGCTACTGGAACAACCCGGAAGCCACCGCCGCGACCATCGATGCCGAGGGCTGGCTGCGCACCGGGGACGCAGGCTATCTCGACGAGGACGGCTACCTCTACATCCACGACCGGGTGAAGGACATGATCATCTCCGGGGGGGAGAACGTCTACCCGGCCGAGGTCGAGAACGCGCTTTACTCGCACCCCAAGGTCGCTGACGTCGCGGTGATCGGCATCCCCGACGCCAAGTGGGGCGAGGCGGTGAAGGCCTGCGTCGTCGTCAAGAACGGCGAGACCCTCACCGAGGCGGAACTCATCGCCCACGCGCGCACGCTGATCGCAGGCTACAAGTGTCCCAAGTCTGTCGACTTTATCGAGGCCCTGCCGCGCAACCCATCGGGGAAAATCCTGCGCCGCGAGCTGCGCGCGCCCTATTGGGTGGGCAAGGACCGGGCGGTCAACTGAGGTGCTGCCCGTCCGGCAGCTCGCCTACAAGGTCAACGACCTGGAGGCGGCGGCGGCGGCGCATCACCGGCGGTTCGGCTCGGGGCCGTTCTTTGTGCTGCGGCACGTTGCGCTGTCGTCCTCGCAGCACCGCGGGGTGGAGCGGCCATTCGACCATTCCTCGGCTTATGGCCAGTGGGGCAGCGTGATGGTCGAGCTGGTGGTGCAGCACAATCCCGATCCATCCGCGCTGCACGACATGTTCCCACACGGGTCGGGCCGCGAGGGGCTCCACCACGCAGCCCTGTTCGTCGATGATCTTGGGGCAGAAATCGCCCGCTTCGAGAGCGAGGGCGCGCCGCTCGCGCAGCTTTCGGTGACCGAGACCGGCACCGCGTTCGCCTTCGTCGATGCGCGGGCCAGCCTCGGGCACATGCTCGAGCTTTACGAGCCGACGCCGCAGCTCACGGGTTTCTACGATTTCGTGGCGGCCGCAGCGCAGGGCTGGGGCGGCAGCGACCTGATCCGCGAACTCGGCTAGAGGCCCGCCGGCGGCTCCAGCCCCGCGTGGCGATGCGCCGCGACCAGCGTGTTCCTGAGCAGCACGGCGATGGTCATCGGCCCCACCCCGC
>JBJTSG010000082.1:0-11817 GCA_046076505.1 Erythrobacter sp.
CCATCGCGCGGTAGCGGCCGATGGCGAGATAGGAATAGGGCGAGCGGAAACTGAAGAACAGGTCGGCCTGTAGCGTCACGCCAGCCCCCTTAGCGGAAGAAGCATTGCGTGCCGGCGTAGAGCATCTCGACCTTGTTGTCGGTGATGAACCCGCCGATTTCGTCTCCGAGGGTGAACTCTTCGCCGAGCGTGCTGCCTTCGTCCTTGGCAAAGCCGGGCGCGGCTTCGACCACGCAGCGCGGCGCGGCGAGCTGAACGGTCCCGGCGGCCTTTACCGTGCCGGTGGGCGCAGTGTCGCCATCCTGCGGGCCGTGCCAGTTCCAGCCGACGAGCTTGCCCTCCTGGAAATGCGCGGTGAGCCAGCCCGCGTAGTCGGTGAAGGTGATCGGCCCTGCTCCGCATTCTTCGTTGCTGCCGGTGCGCAGTGCCTTGCCCAACGCCTTGGCGAGCGCGGTTTCGACCTCCTTCTGACCGGCTTCGAAGTAGAAGGCTTCGGGCCCCGCGACGAGGCCTTGCCCGCGCAGTTCGACCACGCTGGCAGCGGCGTCAGCGGTCGGCGAGGGGGTGGCGGTGGCGGTCGCATCGCCTTTCCCGGCCTCGTCGCCGTTGTTGCAACCAGCGAGCAGCAAGGCCCCTGCGCCGATGACGACCAGACCGATCCGCTTCATTTCCCCCTACCCCTTCTTGAGGTGCCTCCGCCCGAGCAGCTCGGCAATCTGCACCGCGTTCAGCGCCGCGCCCTTGCGCAAGTTGTCCGAGACCACCCACATGGTGAGGCCGTTCTCCACAGTCGGGTCCTCGCGCACCCGGCTGACGAAGGTGGCTGCATCGCCGACGCATTCGATCGGGGTGATGTATCCCCCGTCCTCGCGCTTGTCGATCAGCATGACGCCCGGCGCCTCGCGCAGGATGTCCATGGCCTGCTGGGCCGAGATTTCGTTCTCGAACTCGATGTTGACCGCTTCGGAGTGGCCGACGAACACCGGCACGCGCACGCAGGTGGCAACCAGCTTGATCTTGGGATCGAGGATCTTCTTGGTCTCGACCACCATCTTCCACTCTTCCTTGGTCGAACCGTCGTCGAGGAAGCTGTCGATGTGGGGGATGACGTTGAAGGCGATCTGCTTGGTGAACTTTTGCGGTTCCACCGGATCGCCGACGAATATCGCGCGGCTCTGGGCGAAGAGCTCGTCCATGCCCGCCTTCCCCGCGCCGGACGTGCTCTGGTAGGTCGCGACGACCACCCGCTTGATCTTCGCCACATCATGCAGCGGCTTCAGCGCCACCACGAGCTGCGCGGTCGAGCAGTTGGGATTGGCGATGATGTTGCGCGCGGTGTAGCCGTCGATCGCGTCGGGGTTCACTTCCGGAACGACCAACGGCACGTCGGGGTCCATGCGGTAGAGCGAGGAATTGTCGATCACCACGCAACCGGCAGCGGCTGCCTTCGGGGCATACTCCTTGGCCGGGCCGGAGCCTGCCGCGAACAGCGCGATGTCCCAGCCGGCAAAGTCGAAGTGCTCGATGTTCTTGCACTTGAGCATCTTGCCCGTGTCGCCGAACTCGACCTCGCTTCCGGTCGAACGCGACGAGGCAACCGCCGCGACCTCGTCGCACGGGAACTCGCGCTCGGCGAGGACCTGCATCATCTCGCGCCCGACATTGCCGGTCGCGCCGACCACTGCCACCCGGTAACCCACTTGCGCATTCTCCTCAGATCTGGGCCTCGCGAGATAGCGTCCCCGCGCCCCAGCGCAACCGCAAAGGTCCCCTGCAGACCTATTCCTTGGTCGGAGGCGTCACCCCGTGTGCCTCAAGGAAGCGGAAGATGCTGTTCCAGACGTGCGGCCCGATCTTCGGCCCCGACACCCGGTGCGTGTAGCCGGGGTAGAGCATCATCTCGAAGGGCACGTTATCTTCCTGAAGGACGGAAATCAGCTCCGAGGAATTCTCGAACACAACATTATCGTCCGCCATGCCGTGGATCAGTAGCATCGGATCAGCGATTTTCGTCGCATCCGGGATGGCGCTGGCTGTGTCATAGGCGGCCTTCACCTCGCGCGGATCACCCATGTAGCGCTCGGTATAGTGGGTGTCGTAGAGCTCCCAGCGGGTCACCGGCGCGCCCGCGATCCCCGCGGCGTAGAGGCCCGGGTCGGCCTCGAGCATCTTCAGCGTCATGTAGCCGCCGTAGGACCAGCCATAGGTCGCGATCTTGGCCGGGTCGACGAAGGGCAGGCTCTTGAGGAACGCTGCCCCCGCCTTCTGGTCGCGGACCTCGGCCCCGCCCATTGCGCGGTGGATCGGCTGCTCGAAATCGACGCCGCGATTGCCCGCGCCGCGGTTGTCGAGAACGAAGTAGATGTAGCCCTTGTCGACGATCGCCTGCGCGAGCGCGCCGTTCCAGCCCTTTGTGACCATCTGCGGCCCCGGCCCGCCATAGTGGCTGAAGAAGACGGGGTAGCGCTTGCCCTTCGCCATCTTCGGCTTGAGCATCATCCAGTGGAGCGGCGTGCCGTCCTCGGCGGGGATCGTGCCGAACTCCGGGGTGACGTGTCCGGCGAGGAAGGGCGCATAGGGGTGCTCGCCCGCGACCTTGTTCTCCTCGATCCACGCGACGCGCTTGCCGTCGGGCGTAGCGAGGTAGGACTGCGGCGGCTGGGAAGGACCCGAGCGGCTGACATAGAGCAGCCGCCCCTTGCCGTCCATCGTCGCCGAATTGGTGAAGGCGGGGTCGGTGAGGAGCTCGGGCTCGCCGCTGCCGTCCAGACGGGCGCGGTAGATCTGCTGGGTCAGCACGTCCGCGGTCGCCTGGTAGGTGAAGGCCCCCGCGGCCTCGTCAACCCCGACGAGCGTGGTGGTGGGCGAGTTTCCGCGGGTGAGCTGCGTCCACTGCCCGTTCGCGTAGCGGTAGAAGTGCCCGAAGCCGTCGCGCTCGGACCACCACAGCAGGCTGCCGTCCTTGAGGAAGCGGTAGTTGTCGGTGAGGTTGATCCAGTAGTCGGGCCGCGCCGCCTTTTCGGTGAACCAGATGGTGCTCGCGCCGGTCGCCGGATCGACCTTGAGCATGTCGATCCGGGTCTGCGCGCGGTCCTGGCGCTGGACGTAGATCGCGCTGCCGTCCGGCGCCCAGTCGACGCGGGCGACGTAGATGTCGGCATTGGGGCCGAGGTCGACCTTGACCTTGCTCCCGCCGTCGGGGTCGATCACGTAGAGGTCGACCACCGCGTTGTCCGTGCCGGCGGCGGGGTAGCGCTGTTCGAAGACCTTGGTGCCCTTCGCACCGATCGCCGCGCGGGTGACGACGCCGACGCTCGCCTCGTCGGTGCGCTGGACGACGATGCGCTTGTCGTCCGGGCTCCACCAATAGCCGGCGAGGCGATGCATTTCCTCCTGCGCGACGAATTCGGCCTCGCCCCACCGCACCGTCTCGGCCTCGCCCGCAGGGGTGACGGGCTTGGCCTCTGCGCCGACCGGGCCGACCCACAGCCGCCGGTCGCGCACGAAGGAAACGAAGCCGCCCTTGCTCGACAGCCCCGGGTTCAGTTCAGTGCCTTCGGTGTCGGTGAGTCGAGTGACGGTGCCGTCGAGCCTGGCAAGGAACAGGTCCCCGTCGAGCGGCACCAGCACGCCCGCCCCGTCGCTCGCCCACTGGTAGGAGATGATCCCCTTGATGCTGCCGACGCGCGCGCGCTCGCGCTGCATCTTCTCGTCCTCGGAAAGCTCGCGGCCCGAGCCGAGCTTCTGCGAATCCACCAGCATCCGCCATTCGCCGGTGGTGATGTCGTAGCCCCACAGGTCGTAGCGCTCGCGCTCCTCGGGACGGTTCCTGAGCAGCGTGAGGAAGCGCCCGTCGGGCGAGAGCTTCACCTGACGCGGCGCGGGCCCATCGAGCGAAGGCGAGGCGAAGACGCGCTCGAAGGTCAGGGTGGGTGCGGCCTCAGGCATCGCGGCGCTCTCCGCGAACACAGGCGTGGTCAGACAAGTGCAGAGGGAAAAAGAAAAGGCAATCGCAGCAGAAATCGAACGCATCCAAGGCTCACCTCGTCATTGCGAGCCGCCAAAGGCGGCGCGGCAATCCAGGGTAGGCCGGTGCCGCGCTGGATTGCTTCGTCGCTACGCTCCTCGCAATGACGGGAGGGAATGGCAAGGGTCGAGCACGGGCGCACAAGCGAAAAGGGCGGCCCCGCGAGGCCGCCCTTCGTCATTTGCTGGCTCGGAAGCCTTACGCCTTGGGCGCAGCGGCCTTGCGCTCGACGATGCGCGCGCTCTTGCCGGTGCGGCCGCGCAGGTAGTAGAGCTTCGCCCGGCGCACCACGCCGCGACGCACCACGGTGATGCTCTCGACGATCGGCGAGTAGAGCGGGAAGACGCGCTCGACGCCCTCGCCGAAGCTCATCTTGCGCACGGTGAAGTTCGACCCCATGCCGCGGTTCGAACGGGCGATCACGACGCCTTCGTAGTTCTGAACGCGCTCGCGGTTGCCTTCCTTCACCTTCACGCCGACGCGCACGGTGTCGCCCGCGCGGAATTCGGGAATGTCCTTGGCGAGCTTCGCGATTTCTTCGGCTTCGATCTGCTGGATCAGGTTCACTGGTCCGGTTCCTTCGTTTTTCGCCGCGCGCCAGAGGCAGACTGGACCGGATCGCCACGATAGCGTTCCCACAAGTCCGGCCTGCGTGACCGAGTGTCATCCTCGCTGCGTTGCTTGCGCCACGCCGCGATCTTCGCATGATCCCCCGATCGCAGCACTTCGGGGATCGTGCGCCCTTCCCATTCCTGAGGTCGGGTGTAGTGCGGATATTCGAGGAGCCCCGTCTCGAAGCTTTCCTCGGTCCCGCTCAAGGCCGCGCCCATTACGCCGGGAAGCAGCCGAATGCAAGCGTCAAGGAGCGTGAGCGCGGCCATCTCGCCGCCCGACAGCACGATGTCGGCTAGGCTGACCTGCTCGATCTCCGGCCGGGCCTCGAACATGCGCTCGTCGAAGCCCTCGAAGCGCCCGCACAGGATGACGACGCCGGGCCCGGCAGCGAGCGCGCGGATGCGCTGCTGGTTGATGGGCCGCCCGCGCGGGGTCATCGCGAGGATGGGGCGATCCTCCCCTGCAAGGGGAGGGGGACCACCCGCAGGGTGGTGGAGGGGCGAGCCACCGCGATCCGAAATCTGGTCTATTGGGGCAGCGCCGCTCGCCCCTCCACCAGCTACGCTGGTCCCCCTCCCCGTTTCGGGGAGGATCACGCTATCCAGCGCCCGCGCCAGCACGTCGCACTTCAGCACCATGCCCGCCCCGCCGCCCGCAGGGGTGTCGTCGACGGTGCGGTGCTTGTCGGCCGCGAAGTCGCGGATCTGCACCGTCTCGCACGACCACTTCCCCTCGCCCAGCGCGCGGCCGGCAAGCGAGTGCCCGAGCGGCCCCGGGAACATCTCCGGGTAGAGCGTGAGGATCGTAGCGGCGAAGGTCATGGTGCCCGCCTCTTGAGCAGGAAGAAGAGGATGGGAGCGAGGATCAGGTAAAGGAGCAGGGGCAAGCCGAAGGTCTCGGCCCAGAGCGGCAAAGACGCGGGGCCTGGATCGGGAACCAGGCCGGCATCCACGAGCTCGATCTGATCGGCAGTCTGTCTTCCGGGACTGGTCGCGACAAGGCTGGCGAACAGCATGAAGAACGGCGCGAACACGCAGACCATGAGGAAATGCACGAAGGAGCCTGGCGCGTAGAGCTTCCCCGCGAGACGGTAGATCGCGAGAAATGCCAACGGCACCAGCGAGATCGTGACAATAAGAGCGGCGACGTTGCTCATGCGCCAGCGCTTAGGCGCGCGCGTCAGTCGCCGCAACCGCCGCCGTCGCCGCCCGCATCGCAGCTGGCATCGCCGAACCAGTCGCCCGAGCCGCCGTCGGCTTGGCTGCTGCCGCTGCCGCCCTCGCCGGGCTGGCGCAGCGCGTGGAGCGCCTCCCAGGGCGTGCCGACCAGCACCGCGGTGCCGTGGAGCGCCACCGCCATAGCGGTGTACTCGCCCCGCGCGCTCCCGATGCCCTGTCCGCGCCGCTGGCGCAGTTCGTCGAGCGCGGCGATGCCGGCCTTGGTGCGCGGGTCGCTCCGGGCGAAGCGGATCGCCGCCAGCAGCAGGGTGAGGCCGAGGAGGACCGGCAGCGGGCCCGTGGGCGCGTCGACGGTGTCCGCCGCGCGCAGGCGGTAGAGGCCGAACACCAGCAACGCGAGGAAGGGCGCGATGGAGAGCCAGCGCAAGCGCAGGTGGTCGTCCGGCCACATCAGGAGGCCAGCGCGCCGCAGCCGGCCCGCCAGCCGCTCGGCGTGGACCTTAAGGGCGGCCTTGGCGGTGTTCGTCGTGATCGTCCCCTCGAGGGCGAGCAGCGCCTTGCCCGCGGGCCCCGCGGACATCTCGCGGCGGCTCACTGCAAGGCGGCTCCCCCCCCGCGCCTCGAGCCCGCCACGCACGTAGAGATCGGCCATCACCGTTTCGGCCAGCCGCGCGCGGCCGCCGGCGAGGAAGCCGGCGCTCTCGGCATCGAGCACCTCGCCGCGCCGCCCGGCCGCACGCAACCGCGCGGGGATCGCCCACGCCGCCGCGGTGCTGGCCGCGAGCAGCACGCCATAAACGATAAGCAAATCGCTGCCCGTCGCTGACGAGAACAGCTGCATCAGTTCACCCTTTTCCCGGGAACGCCCCCTCTCGGCAAGCGGACCCGAAGCCAGCGCGACCCGGCAGGGCGACCCTATCAGGATAAAAGTTAACGGGTCGCAATCGGCGGCCCGGAGGTCATCAACCAGCGTGCATCAATCCTCGGCGAACGCGGCGGCAATGGTGAGACGCCGCTCGTTCCAGCCGAGCACCGCGGCGGGAATCATCGGGACCATGAAGGTCTTCGGCCCCTTGGCGGGCACCGGATCGCGGGCGATCTCGACGAGGTCCGTCGCGCCGAAGTTTGCGATGGCGGTGACAGTGCCGATAGGCTCGCCTGTGTCCGTGACGACGGCGAGGCCGATGAGGTCGGCATGGTAGAATTCGCCCTCGGCAAGCGGCGGGAGCGCCTCGCGCGGGACGGTGAGCGCGGTGCCGCGCAGCTTCTCGGCGTCGGCGCGGGTGGCGACCTCGGCGAAGCGGGCGATCGCCCCGCCCTTCCCGTCCTCGCGGACCTTGAGGAGGGTCAGTGCGCCGTCATTGAAGGACTTGTGGCGGGAGAGCGCAGCCACGCCATCGCCGAACAGCTTGAGGCGCACCTCGCCCGCCACCCCGTGCGCGCCGACGATGGCGGCAAGGGTGACGGGCTTGGACATTGCGGCTTAGCCTTCGGCCTGCTCTTCGGTGGCTTCGGCGGCGGCTTCATCGGCGCCGGGAGCTTCCTCGGCGGCGGGCTCTTCAGCCGGAGCGGCGGCAGCGGCCTTGGCCTCTTCCTCGGCAGCGCGCGCGGCTTCCTCGGCCTCGGCGATCTTGGCGGCACGCTCTTCGGCGCGCTCCTTGGCCTTCTCGCCGGGCTCGCCCTTCTTGGGGTTCACGCGGGCGGCGCGCTCCTTGATGCCGGCGGCATCGAGGAAGCGGGCGACGCGGTCGGTCGGCTGGGCGCCGACGCCGAGCCAGTAGCGGGCGCGGTCCTCGACGAGCTTCACGCGGTCGGCCGAATCCTTGGCGAGCAGCGGGTTGTAGGTCCCGATCTGCTCGAGATACTTGCCGTCACGGGGGCTACGGCTGTTGGCGACGACGATGCGGTAGTAAGGACGCTTCTTGGCACCGCCGCGCGAGAGCCGGATGGAGATCGACATTCTTGGTTACCTTTCGAATTTGAGAGACTGAAACTGCTGAGGTGAAATCACTTCTTTCGGGGCAGGCCGGGGAGACCCGGTGGAAGACCGCCGGGGCCACCGAGGCCAGGTAGACCGCCCATCGGTCCACTGGGGCCACCGGGACCCCCAAGGCCGCCCATGCCCCCACCGCCAAACATCGCGGCGAGGCCCTTGAGACCGCCCATCTTCTTGATCTGCTTCATCGCGCGGGCCATTTCCTGATGCATCTTCAGGAGCTTGTTGACCGTCTGCACGTCCGTCCCGCTGCCCGCCGCCACGCGCTTCTTGCGCTTGGCGTTCATCAGATCAGGATTGGCGCGCTCCTTGGGCGTCATCGAGGAGATCACCGCCTCTAGGTGGACGAGCACCTTGTCGTCCATTCCGCTCGCGGCCATCGCCTGCTTGGCCTTCTTCATGCCCGGCATCATGCCGGCGAGCATCCCGAGGCCGCCCATGTTGCGCATCTGCCTGAGCTGCATCGCAAGATCATCGAGGTCGAACTTGCCCTTCTCGAAGTTGCGGGCGAGCTTCTCGGCCTCTTCCTCCTTGATCGTCGCCGCGGCGCGCTCGACGAGGCTGACGACGTCGCCCATGCCGAGGATGCGGTCGGCAACCGAGCCGGGGCGGAAGGGCTCGATCGCGTCCAATTTCTCGCCGGTGCCGGCGAACTTGATCGGCTTGCCGGTCACCGCGCGCATCGACAGGGCCGCGCCGCCGCGGGCGTCGCCGTCCATGCGGGTCAGCACCACGCCGGTGAGCGGCACCTCGCCACTGAAGGACTGGGCGACGTTGACCGCGTCCTGGCCGGTCAGCGAATCGACCACCAGCAGCACCTCGTTGGGGGCCGAAACGCTGGCGACGGCCTTCATCTCGGCCATCAGCGCATCATCGACGTGGAGGCGGCCGGCGGTGTCGAGGAGGAGGACGTCGAAGTTCTGGAGGCGCGCCGATTCCATCGCCCGGCGTGCGATGTCGACAGGCTGCTGTCCGGGAACGATCGGCAAGGTCGCGACGTCGACCTGCGAGCCGAGCACCGCGAGCTGCTCCTGCGCCGCAGGACGGTTGACGTCGAGCGAGGCCATCAGCGCCTTCTTGCCATGGCGTTCGCGGATCAGCTTGGCGAGCTTGGCCGTGGTGGTCGTCTTACCCGAGCCCTGAAGGCCGACCATCATGATCACGACCGGCGGGCGGGCGTCGAGCTTCAGCCCTTCGACTTCCATCCCGCCCAAGGTCTCGACCAGCTCGTCGTGGACGATCTTGATGACCATCTGGCCGGGGGTGACCGACTTCAGGACATCCTGCCCGACCGCCTTCTCTGTGACCGCATCGATGAAGCGGCGGGCGACGGGCAGCGCGACGTCGGCCTCGAGGAGAGCGATGCGCACCTCGCGCATGGCGTCGCGCACGTCCTGCTCACGCAGCGCGCCGCGGCCCTTCAGCTTGTCGAATACGCCTCCCAGACGGTCAGACAGCGTGTCGAACATCGCTCACTTCTCCTGCCGGAAACCTTGGTGGCCCGGAAAATGCGAAAAACGCCGGCGGACGAAACCTCGTCGGCCAGCGTTGCGAAAAAGCGCCCCCAGGGGGCTGTCCCTTCCCGACTTTGATCAGTGGTGACTGGTGGAGCCTAGCGGGATCGAACCGCTGACCTCAACACTGCCAGTGTTGCGCTCTCCCAGCTGAGCTAAGGCCCCGAGCCAGTCATCGTGCGAGCGGGGAGGTTGCCCTGCTCGCGGGAGGCGGCCATTATAAGGGCCACCTCCCCCTTGCAAGCGAAAAAATCAGTTTTCGTCGTCGTCGTCGTCGCCCGTGCCGGTGGACACGCCGAGATCATCGTCGCCGCCGAGATCGACGTCGTTGTCGGGCGAATCGCCGTCCTCGTCGATGTCCTCGATGTCCTCGAGATCGCCGAGATCGTCGTCGCCGCCAAGATCGGCATCGGCGTCGACGTCGACCTTCTTCTCGACTTCCTCGAAGGGAATCGGCTGCTTGGACTTGAGCACCGGCTCGGGCGTCCAGGTCTCGCCGCATTCAATGCAGGTCACCGGGTCTTCCTTGCCGAGATCGTAGAAGCGCTCACCGCACTTGGGGCAGGTACGCTTGGTACCCCATTCGGGCTTTGCCATGTATGTTCCTCAATTCACGCCAACCTCAAGGAGGCAGGCCAAAGGTCGCAACGAATTCGTGGGCGGGTCGATCGCAAAAACTGGGTTGCGACAAGCTCCTTATCAAGAGCCCGGCCCCGACGTGCGGCGCGCCTTGCCAGAAGCGCGGGGCGCTGTCAAAGACCGCGGCCTTATGACCACCAGCCACCGTTTTGCAGCCCGCGGGCCCCTCAAGGGCAGCATCCGGGTCCCCGGCGACAAGTCGATCAGCCACCGCGCGCTGATGTTCGCCGGGCTCGCGGTCGGCACGAGCCGTATCACCGGGCTGCTCGAGGGCGAGGACGTGCTCGCGACCGCCGCGGCGATGCGCCAGTTCGGCGCGCGGATCGCACGTGAGGACGACGGGACCTGGGTGGTCGACGGCGTTGGCGTCGGCAGCCTGCTGGAGCCCCGGCAATCGCTGGAGATGGGCAATTCGGGCACGTCCACCCGGCTGCTTATGGGCCTCGCCGCAAGCCATGCCATCACCGCCAACTTCACGGGCGATGCGAGCCTGTCGGGCCGGCCGATGAAGCGGGTGATCGATCCCCTCTCGCAAATGGGCGCCAGCTTCGAGGCGAGCGCAGGCGGCACCCTCCCCCTGATGCTGCGCGGGGCCTCGCCTGCCGTGCCGATCACCTACCGCCTGCCGGTCGCGAGCGCGCAGGTAAAAAGCGCGGTGCTGCTCGCCGGCCTCAACACCCCCGGCATCACCCGCGTGATCGAGCCCGTGCCCACCCGCGACCACACCGAGCGGATGCTGACCGGCTTCGGGGCGGAGCTGGAAGTGGGGCAGGACAATGGCGAGACGGTCATCGCCATCCACGGCGTAGCGGACCTGAAACCCATGGACGTCGTCGTCCCCGGCGATCCCTCCTCCGCCGCCTTCTTCATGGTCGCGGCCTCGATCGTGCCGGGGAGCGACCTCACCATCCTCAATGTCGGCCTCAATCCGACCCGCGCCGGGCTGCTCGAGGTGCTTCGCCAGATGGGCGCAGATATCGAAGAGGTGAACCCCCGCGAGGTTGGCGGCGAGCCGGTGGCGGACCTGCGGGTGCGCCATGCGCAGCTCAGCGGCGCGGATGTCGATCCCGCGCTTGCGCCGAGCATGATCGACGAATTCCCGGTGCTGTTCGTCGCCGCTGCGCTGGCCAGCGGCACCACCCGCACCACCGGGCTTGAGGAACTGCGCGTCAAGGAAAGCGACCGCTTGGCCGCAATGGCCGCCGCGCTCATCGCTGCGGGGGCGCGGGTCGAGGAGCATGAGGACGGCCTCACCATCAACGGCACCGGCGGCGACCCGCTGCGCGGCACGGCAAACGGGCGCGTGAAGTCGCTGCTCGATCACCGCATCGCCATGAGCATGGCCGTGGCAGGGCTCGCCAGCTCGGACGGGGTCGAGGTCGATGACGTCAGCCCGATCAACACCAGCTTCCCGACCTTCCAGCGCCTTATCGACGAGGCCGCGGCGTGAACACTCCCCTCGACTGGGCGAGCCTCGTCGGCCTCGCCGGCACCGCCTGCATCATCGGCGCCTATGCCTACCTGACGCTGGCGAAGGCGACCAATCCCTTCCTCCTCCACAGCACGAACCTGATGGGCGCCGCGCTTCTAACGGTTTCACTGCTCGTCCACACCAACTGGGCGAGCCTCGTGCTCGAATTCTTCTGGGCCTCGATTGCGATCATCGGACTGGTGCGCGCATGGCTGGACCGCGGCACCGAGGGAGAACAGCCATGATGAAGAAGCCACTCCTTGCCGCCGCCCTCGCTCTGCTTCCGATCGCCGCTCTGGCGCAGGAGACGAAGCTCCCCACCGATCCCGCCGCAGATTGGTCGGTCGCGACGTCGGAACACCGCGTCGCCGTGGAAG
>JBJTSG010000083.1:0-4177 GCA_046076505.1 Erythrobacter sp.
GCGGGGATCACGCTCCACATGGAAGTGCTCTACGGCACCAACAATCACCACATCTGCGAAAGCCTCTACAAGGGTTTCGCGCGTGCCATGCGCCAGGCGGTCGAGCGCGATCCGAGGAAAGGCGAGAGCGTTCCGAGCACCAAGGGGCAGCTCGGTGGCTGAGGTCGTCGCGCTCGTTGATTACGGCGCGGGCAACCTCCACTCGGTCCACAACGCATTGCGGGCGGCCGGCGCCGAGGTCACCGTCACCGCTGACCCTTACGTCGTGCGTGCGGCGGACCGCATCGTGCTCCCCGGTGTCGGCAGCTTCAAGGCCTGCGCGGAAGGGCTCGCCGCGGTCCCGCACATGGTCGAAGCCATGACCGAGCGCGTCCACGTCGGCGGTGCGCCCTTCCTTGGCATATGCGTCGGCATGCAGTTGCTCGCGGACCGCGGTCTCGAGCATGGCGAGACGCCCGGCCTCGGCTGGGTGCCGGGCGAGGTGCGGCTGATCCAGCCGACCGATCCGGCGATCAAGGTCCCGCACATGGGCTGGAACGACGTCGCGATGCTCCCCCATGCCAAGGACGATCCCGTGATCGAGGAGGGGGAGGCCTATTTCCTCCACTCCTACCACTTCGCCGCCGCCGATCCGCACCATGTCGCCGCGATGACCGATCACGGCGAAGGGCTGGTGGCGGCGGTCGCGCGCGACAACATCGTCGGCGTCCAGTTCCACCCGGAGAAGAGCCAGGCCTACGGGCTGGCGACGCTCCGCCGCTTCCTTGAATGGTACCCATGATCGTCTTTCCCGCCATCGACTTGAAGGACGGACAGGTGGTGCGCCTCGCCGAGGGCGACATGGCGCGCGCCACGGTCTATGGCAACGACCCGGCCGCGCAGGCGCTGATCTTCGCCGAGGCCGGAGCCGAACATCTCCATGTCGTCGACCTTGACGGCAGCTTCGCGGGCGAGAGTCGCAACCGCGAAGCCGTGGAAGCCATCGTTCAGGCGTTCCCCGGCTATGTGCAACTGGGCGGCGGCATCCGCGATGCGGCGGCGGTCGAGGGCTGGTTCAACCTCGGCGTCGCGCGGGTGGTGATGGGTTCCGCCGCGCTCAAGAACCCCGAGTTCGTGCGAGAAATGGCCCGGGAGTGGGAGAACGGCATCGTCGTCGCGGTCGATGCGCGCGACGGCATGGTCGCGACCGAGGGCTGGGCGGAGGTCTCCGACGTTCCCGTCACCGACCTCGCCCGCCGTTTCGAGGATGCGGGCGTCGCCAGCCTGCTGTTCACCGACATCGGCCGCGACGGGCTCTTGAAGGGCGTGAACATTGAAGCCACGGTCGACCTCGCCCGCCGCGTCGACATTCCGGTGATCGCCAGCGGCGGGGTGAAGGGATTGGACGACATCCACATCCTCTCGCTCCACGCGCACGAGGGGATCGAGGGGGTGATCACGGGCCGGGCGCTTTACGAAGGGCGGCTCGATCTGGCGGCGGCGATCGCGATGGGAGCGCGGGCTTGAAGGACTTTCAGACCCTCATCGAAGACCGTGCCGCGCTGCTGTTTGCCGGCACGCATGATGTCCTTCAGCCGATTGCGGGTCACCTCAAGATGGTCGAACGCAGGGAGCGCGATTTCACGGGTGTCGGCTTTTATACCACTCTGCACTATTCGGACGATGCCAAACCGTTGCGCTTCGATCAGGATTGGGGGTTCTTCGGCGGGGTTGGAGGCGTTTGCCCCGAGATGCCTGAGGGTTTCTGGATCGGCTTTCACTTGAGTGGAGGGTATCTGTCCACAATCGAAGGGCTCGCGAACAAAGGCCAGTGGCGGATCGAGTCCGAGCCGGAACTGACGATCAATTATTTCGAGCACGAGTATCGCTACCTAACCGCGCCTTACCTTCGTCTGGAAACGCCATGACCGTCCGCATCCGCGTCATCCCCTGCCTCGACGTCGCCGACGGGCGCGTGGTCAAGGGCGTCAACTTCGTCGACCTCAAGGACGCGGGCGATCCGGTCGAACAGGCGCGCGCCTATGACGAAGCGGGCGCGGACGAGCTTTGCTTCCTCGACATTTCCGCCAGCCACGAGGGGCGGGGCACGCTGCTCGACATGGTGCGGCGCACGGCCGAGGTGTGCTTCATGCCGCTGACTGTCGGCGGCGGAGTGCGCTCCCCCGAGGACGCGCGCGCGCTGCTGCTGGCGGGGGCGGACAAGGTGGCGGTGAATAGCGCCGCCGTCGCCCGGCCCGAGCTGGTCGGCGAGATCGCGCAGAAGTTCGGCAGCCAGTGCGTCGTCGCCAGCGTCGATGCGCGCCGCACGCCGCGCGGGAACTGGGAAATCTTCACCCACGGCGGGAGAAAGCCGACCGGGATCGACGCAGTCGAATACGCGATGAAGGTCGCCGACCTCGGCGCGGGTGAGCTGCTCGTCACCTCGATGGACGGGGACGGTACGCAGAAGGGCTACGATCTCGACCTCACCCGCGAGATCGCCGATGCGGTCAGCATCCCCGTCATCGCGAGCGGCGGCGTAGGGAGCCTTGAGCATCTTGTCGAAGGCGTGATCAGGGGCCACGCCAGCGCGGTGCTCGCCGCCTCGATCTTCCACTTCGGTCACCACACCATCGCCGAGGCCCACGCTGCCCTGCGGGCGGCGGGGCTTCCGGCGCGGGGATAAACGCCCCTCCCCTTGGGGAGGGGTTGGGGTGGGGGTACGGTAGCAGCGGGCGTCGCACACCCATCCCCAACCCCTTCCCTCAAGGGAAGGGGCTTTATGTGCCTGCTCGTGTCCACTATGCCTCAGCCCATGGACACCCTCACCCGCCTCGAAGCGACCATCGCCCGGCGTCTCGCCGCCTCGCCCGAGGAGAGCTATGTCGCGCGGCTCCATGACAAGGGGCTTAACAAGATCGCCCAGAAGCTCGGCGAAGAAGCGACCGAGGCGGTGATCGCCGCGCTGGCGGGGGACGAACAGGAACTCGTCGGCGAGGCGGCGGACGTGATCTTCCACCTGATGGTGCTGCTTGCCGAGAAGGGCGTGCCGCTGGAACGGGTGCTCGCCGAACTCGACCGGCGCGAGGGGCTTTCGGGCCTCGCCGAGAAAGCCGCACGGAGCCACGACTGATGCCGATCGACCCGACGCTTGCCTATGACGAGAACAACATCTTCGCGAAGATCCTGCGCGGAGAGATCCCTGCGAAGACCGTCTACGAGGACGATTGGGCGCTCGCCTTCGAGGACATCAACCCGCAGGCCGAGGTGCACACGCTGGTGATCCCCAAGGGCGCCTATGTCAGCTGGGACGACTTCTCCGCCAAGGCCCCTGACGAGGAGATCGCAGGCTTCATCCGTGCGGTCGGCGAGGTCGCGCGCATGAAGGGCCTCATCGAGCCCGGCTATCGCCTGCTCGCCAACATTGGCCGGCATGGCGGGCAGGAAGTCCCGCACCTCCATGTCCACATCTTCGGCGGCCAACCGCTCGGGCCGATGATCGCCCGGCGTTGAAGCCGCCCGCCGCCGTTCGCCGCGCGTTCACCGACAAAAGCACCATACCGGTCTTTGCAGGGATTCCCGGCTGGGCTAGGGGGCAGGCATGGCCTCCCCGACCCCACCCGGCGGCATCCTTGACGGTGCCCGGCATCTCTATGCCGTGCGCGTCTACTACGAGGACACGGACCTGTCGGGGATCACCTATCACGCCAACTACCTGCGCTGGTTCGAACGCGCGCGCAGCGATTGTCTGCGCCTGCTTGGCATCGATCAGCGCGCCGCGATCGAGAGCGGGGAGGGGGCCTATGCCCTCTCCGAGGTGAACCTCAGGTATGTCCGTCCCGCGCGGCTCGAGGATGACGTGGTGATCGTCACTCGCTGCACCGAGATCGGCGCGGCCTCATGCCGGATGCACCAGACCGCCTCGCGCGGCGACGAACTGCTCTGCGAGGCGCAGATGCGCGTCGGCTTCATCACTCTCGACGGCCGTCCGCGCCGCCAGCCCGCTGCTTGGCGCGAGGCCTTCCAGACCTTCATGAACAAGGACACTTGACCCCGTGACGCTCGCCCTGCTCAGCGCCGCCGCCAATGCCGCCGCTCCTGCCCGCCTCAATCCCGTCGACCTGTTCCTGCAGGCCGACATCATCGTTCAGGCGGTGATGGTGGGGTTGATCCTCGCGAGCGTGTGGGTGTGGATGAT
>JBJTSG010000084.1:0-3053 GCA_046076505.1 Erythrobacter sp.
CGCGTTCGAGCTCGTTGTTGACGCCTTCCGCGTCGAGGCACGGCCGCGCGAGCACCCAGCCTTCGGGGGTCTTGCGCGCGAGGCCGAACGCCCCGTTGAACGCGCTCGTCGCGCCCGCGAGCGAGGCGGTGAAGGCCAGCCACTCGCTGCCGTCCGCCGGGTCCCGGAAGTATGCGGGGTCGCGAAACGCCTTGATCGCGCCGGGCAGACCCTCGTGCGCATCAGCGGGCATGTAATGATCTCCGTATCCGGTGACGAGCGGCGCGGGTGCGGACCACTGCATCGGCCAGCCATCCGCGCCGACAGGGGCCGAGGCGGCCCACAGCTCCTGTTGGTAGCCCCCGGTGCGCGCTGCGGTGCCGGCGGCGGTGAAGAACAGGGTGACGGCGCCATCGTGATAAAGCGCCGAGCCCGCCCATTCGCGTTCATAGGGCAAGGAGCCTTCGGGCAGCACCGGGCCATGGTCGAGCCACGTGCCGTCCCGCCGTTCGAGCCAATGGATCTTCGCCTCGAAGTGCCGCAGCCCCGGATCGCCGCGGTCGGGTGCGGTGAGTGCCATCCACAGCTCGCGGCCCGCCACGACCGCCTGCCGCCCGGCCGCGTCCTGGAGCGGCCACATGTCCCAGTACAATCGCTCCGCCGCGAGGCTCCCCCGGGCACGCTGGCACCCCGTCACCGCCGGGATCAGCCCGCCCGCCCCGGGGGCGATCCGGGCGACATGCTCAGCGGTCCAGGCACTCGTCATGTCCACCATCGTCCCGTCACGTCAGTCATAAGGAAGAGGCCGGCCGCCGGGGAGAGTTGGCGGCCGGCCCCAAGCTTTTCTCGCCTCAGAAGTCGAAGCGCACCGAGGCGAGCAGCGTGCGGCCCGCGATCGAGCGCGCGCGCACGATGCCGTTCGCCGGGATCGAGCCTTCCTCCGCCTCGGTGAAGCCGGTCGCGTTGAACAGGTTCGTCGCGTTCAGCCCAATCTCGACCCGCTTGATCGGCCGCACGCTTACGAAGGCGTTGACCTGCGCATAGGTGGGCAGCTTCAGCTGGTTCGAATCCTGCGTGAAGCTGTCGGTGGTGCCGACCACGTTGGCGCCCAGCGTGAACAGCTCGGTCTCGTACTGCGCGGTCGCTTGGTACACGAGATCGGCCTGACGGCGCGGGGTGTTGCCGATCACCGTGCGGTCGAGCGCGTCCTTGATCTCGGCCTTGGTCCAGGTCGCGCCGCCGGTCAGCGAGAAAGGCCCGCTGCGCCAGCCGCCCTCGAGCTCGAGCCCATAGGCCTCGTATTCGGTGTCAAACAGCACCAGCGGGGCGATGTCGACGTTGGTCTCCCTGGTCTTGGCGTAGAAGCCGGTCGCGTAGAGCGCGAAAGGACCGGACTGGTACTTGAGGCCGGTCTCGAGCTGGTTGACCCGCGCGATCACCCCGGCGTCGCCACCGGGCAGGCTGCCGTCGACGGCGCTAACCGCAGGCGAGAACAGCGAGCGATCGGCGGTGTGGCGCCCGCCGCGCGAATAGCGGGCGAAGATGCCGAGATCGTCGCTGAGGAGATAGTTCGCGCCGAGCGAGTAGGAGAGGTAGCCGAAGCTGTAATCGACGGGCCGCGCATTCCCCAACGGGATGATCGCGGTCTGCGCCTCGGCCGGGCTGATCGTCCCGTTGCGGTCGAAATCGAAGCGGGTGAGGCCGGTGCCGAAGCCGCTGTCCGAGCCCGCGATGGTGCCGCTTGCATCGCCGAAGTCGTAGCGAAGCGAGGCGTCAAGCGTCAGGCGGTCGAGGTTCACCGAGAGCGAGGCGAAAGGCGCGTAGGTGGAGTAGGCGACGTCGTAGTTGCGCCGGCAGCAATTGCCGAAGAAGCTTGCACTGTAGGCGACCTGGCCGTTCTGGGTGACGCGCGCGCCGGCGGCGTTGCGGATGTCGACGAGCACTGCGCGGCCGCCCCCCTCGACGGTCTGGACGTGGCTGGTCCACAGCCAGTCGGTGTCGATGGTCTGGCGCGAGAGGTAGAAGCCGGTGGTGAAGTTCGCCGTTCCGCTGCCGAGCGCGAATTCCTTGTTCACGCGGAAATCGTTGGTGACGTTGTCGAGGCTGTTCAGGCGCACGTTGAAGACGACGACATTGGCAAGGAGGCCGTTGCCGCCGATGTTCGCCGCGTTGGCGACCTGCCCGGCGCTGGGGCCGCTCGCGAAGACGATCGAGGAGCCCGCCCCGCCGATCCCGTTGGCAATGGCCTGCGCGCTGTCGACGCCTGCCGGGAAGGGCGACTGGAAGCTCCCAGAATTGTCGGCGAAGCGAAAGCAGTTGGTGAGCGTCCAGCCATCGGCGACCTCGATTTCGGCTTCGAGGCCGACGGCGAGGCTCTTCACCGACAGGCCGTCGCGGAAGTCGGAGCTTGCCGGGTTGTTGTTGCCATCGAGCGACTGCGCCGGGGTCAGGTAGGGGCTGTAGAGCGAGGCGCGACGCGGGTCGAAGCCGGGGACCGCCTGGTAATCGGGATTGCGGTTCGAGCCCGTCACCCGCACCGGCTGGGGCAGGATCGTCGGGGTCGTGTCGTCGAGATACTTGGCATAGAGCCGCACGTAGCCGCCGTCGAAGCGCTTGGTGATGTTGGCCTTGATCTGGCCGCCGTCATAGCCGTTGTAGCCGATGTCGCGCGGGCCCTCGCCGGTGCGGTAGAAGCCGCCGATGTGGAAGGAGAGGTCATCGCCGATCGGCGCGCCGTAATCGAAGTCGAGGCGGTAGGTCTCGAAGTCGAGGCCGATGCTGCCCTGGATCGCGCCGCCTTCGCGCTCGCCGGTCTTGGAGATGAAGTTGATGACCGCGCCCGGCGCGTTCGAGGCGAAGGTCGAGGCCGAACCGCCGCGCACCGCCTCGACTCGGGCGACCGAGCGGTCGGCGCGCAGGAAGTTGTCGGCATTGCCGAAGATGATGTCGCCGAACTCGAGGATCGGCAGGCCGTCCTCCTGGAGCTGGATGTAGCGCGCACCGCCGGTCGAAACGGGGATACCGCGCACCGCGATGTTGGCGTTGCCCTCGCCGCCCGAGGCTTCCGAGCGGAT
>JBJTSG010000085.1:0-7377 GCA_046076505.1 Erythrobacter sp.
TTCAAGCGGGTGATCGACGAGTTCGACACCATCAAGCCGGGTGACCCCGCATACACTGCGCGCACCTTCCTGAAGTCGCAGGGGACCGACCGCATCGCCGCGCGGCTGCTGCTCGACGCGATGGACGACTTCGACCTCGCGAGCCTCGCGAACATCACCATGCCAACCGCCCTAATCTGCGGCGCGGAGGACCAGGACAACGGCTCGGCTGAGGGCCTCGCCGCGCTGATCCCGGGCGCACGCTACATCGAAGTGCCGGGCGGGCACCTCGGCTCGGCGACCAACCCTGCGTTCGGCGAGGCTGTGGTCGGTTTCCTGGCGGGGGGGGCATGATGCGCACCATCATCCTGACGGCGGCCGCATCCGCGATCGCGCTCGTCATCACCGCCTGCACCCCGCTCCCGGCGCCCGGCGGCCCCGATGCGGCCGCCGCGCCGGCGCTGTTCGTCGCGGCGAAGCGCGGCAACACACTGTCGAAGGTCGACCTCGCGAGCGGCAAGGAGGTGCTGCGCCTGCCGAGCTGCACCAATCCGCACGAGCTCGCGACCGCGCCCGATGGTCGGCACGTGGCGCTCGCCTGCTATGGCGGCACGAGCGTCGACATCTTCGCCGCCGACACGCTTGCGCGCGTGGCGAGCATCGAGCTCGGTGCGAACGCCCGCCCGCACGGCATCGTCTGGCACGCGAACGGCGACATCTTCGTCACCGCCGAGGGGCGCAAATCCATTTTCCGCATCGCCGATCCGCTTGGGCCCGAGCCGCGATTGTTCGAATCCGGCACCGGCAAGGACGGCAGCCACATGCTCGCTGTCAGCCCCGACGCGCGCACCGCGTGGACCACCGACCTCGGCTCGCGCACCGTGACCCGCATCGACCTCGTCACCCGCCGCGCGCCTTTGTCGGTGACGGTGGGCGAGGAGCCGGAGGGTATCGCGCTTGCGCCCGACGGGGAAACGCTGTGGGTCTCGGCGCGCGGCTCCAACCAGGCCTTCGCGCTCGACCCGCGGACGATGGAAGTGCGCCGCACGATTGCCACCGGACGCTTCCCGATCCGCATCGCGGTGCGCCCCCAGGGCGATGTCGCGATCACCTCCGACCTCCAGGACGGCGGCCTCAGCGTCATCGACACCGCCACCGCCAAGGTGATCCGCCGCATCGCCGTCTCCAGCCCCGCCGAGGCGCAGGCCCGCTTCCAGGTGACGATCCTTTGGTCGAAGGACGGCCAGCGCATCTATGCCGCTGAGACGAACAGCGACACGGTCGCCGAGGTCGACTATGCGAGCGGCACCGTCAGCCGCCGCTTCAAGGCGGGCGAGGGCGGGGACGGGATGGCGATCCTTCCCTGATGGCGGTGCGGGAACCCCTCGCCGTCGTCGGCTGGCGCGAGCTCGTCAGCCTGCCGGAGCTCGGCCTCGCCGGCATTCCGGCCAAGATCGACACCGGCGCGCGCACATCCTCGCTTCACGCCCACGTCCTCGACGAGTTCCGGCGCGATGGCGAGCGCTACCTGCGCTTCGCGGTCGACTGGGACGGGGAGCGGCATTTCTGCGAGGCGGTGCATGTCGACCTGCGTGGCATCACTTCCTCCAACGGCGACCAGCAGGCGCGCTTTGTCATAAAGACGCCGCTTGCGATCGGTAGTCTCACCTTCCGGGCGGAAATCAGCCTGGCGGACCGCTCGCAGATGCAGTTCCCCATGCTGATCGGGCGCACCGCGCTGCGTCGTCGCATGGTGGTGGATAGCGGCCATTCGTGGCTGCAATCACCTGCGATAGCGCATAAGGGGCGCGTCCGCCGCTAAAGCGCCGGCTCTGAAAGGGACTTCATGAAAATCGCGATGCTGGCGCGCAACGCCAACCTCTACTCGCACCGGCGGCTGCGGGAAGCCGCCGAGGCGCGGGGGCACACGCTCGACATATTGAACACGCTGCGCTGCACGGTCCACATCGCCAGCCACCGCCCGCAGGTCTTCTACAACGGCGCGCCCATCCAGGCCTATGACACGGTGATCCCGCGTATCGGCGCCTCGATCACCAATTACGGCCTCGCGATCCTCAGGCAGTTCGAGATGGGCGGCATCTGGTCCTTGAACGAGAGCGTCGCGATCGGGCGAAGCCGGGACAAGCTGCGCTCCTTGCAGATCCTCGCCAAGCACGGGCTCGGCCTGCCGCTCACCGCCTATGCCAACGATCCCAAACAGGCCGAGGAGATCATCCGGGCGGTGAAGGGCCCGCCGGTGGTGATCAAGCTGCTCGAGGGGACGCAAGGGATCGGCGTGGTGCTCGCCGAGACCATGTCGAGCGCTAAGTCGGTGATAGAGGCCTTCCGCGGCGCCAACGTCAACATCCTCGTCCAGGAGTTCATCAAGGAGGCCAACGGCGAGGACATCCGCGTCCTCGTGGTCGGCGGTAAGGCGGTGGCGGCGATGAAGCGCTCGGGCGCGGCGGACGAATTCCGCTCCAACCTCCACCGCGGCGGCAGCGCCGAGGTGATCCGCATCACCCCCGAGGAACGCTCGACCGCGGTGCGCGCGGCGAAGCGCATGGGACTGAATGTCTGCGGGGTGGATCTGCTGCGGAGCAACCACGGGCCGGTGATCATGGAGGTCAATTCCTCGCCAGGCCTCGAAGGCATCGAGACCGCGACCGGCAAGGACATCGCCGGCCAGATCATCGACTTCATCGCCGCCAACGCCAAGAGCGCCTCGACCAAGACCAAGGGCCGCGGCTGACATGGCCAAGCGCGCGAGGGTGGGCTAAGGGGTGGCCATGGCCGCCTCGCCCTCCGCTTCCCGTTCTGCCGACACCCGCACCAAACTCATCGATGCGGCGCTGGTGGTCGTGGCGCGCGACGGGCTCGGCGAGGCCAACGTCAAGGCCATCGCGCAGGAGGCGGGCGTGACCGCGGGCCTCCTCCACTACCACTTCGCGAGCAAGGACGAGCTGCTCTTCGCCGCCGTGGAGCGGGCAGGGGAGGAATACATCGCCGCGCTCGATGCGCTGATCGCGGGCAACCCGCCCGAGCGGCTGTTCGACGCCTACACCGCCTTCTCCCACGCGGCGCTGCACGACCACCGCCCGCTCTTCGCGCTGCGCCTCGCGCTGGCGGTGCGGGCGATCAACGAACCCGCCATCAGCGCGCGCCTCGCCGGAGCAGACGCGGCGATCGCCGAGCGGCTCGGATCGGTGCTAGCCCGCCATGCGGGCCGCGCCGAGGCCGGCGAGGAGGACCGGGTGGCGGCGCGGATGATCAAGGCCGCCTTCGAGGGCCTGATGCTCTCTTGGCTTTCGCGCCCCGGCTTCCCGATGGAGGCCGCCCTGACGCGCTTTGCCGGCCTGATGCGGAGCGCGCTCGGCTGATCCGCGTTTTTTCGTGCGCCTGATCTTGAAGCTGCTTGCGATCGGATTATTTGGTTGGTCGACCAAATAATAAGGGGCAAGGCGATGCACATCGTGATGACAGGTGGAACCTCGGGGTTCGGAGCAGAGGCGGCGCGGCGCATGGCCGAGGCGGGGCACCACCTCACCATCGGCGCGCGCGGGAGCCATGCGGACCGCGCGACGACACGCTACCTTCCGCTCGATCTGGAGGACGCGGCCTCGATCGACGCCTTCGCCGAAGCCGTGAGGCGGGGACCGGTCATCGACGCACTGGTGCTCAACGCCGGGCTCCAGCTTGCAAGACCCCAACGGCTCGCGAACGGCATCGAGACGACCTTCTTCGTGAACGTCCTCGCCCATGTCCGGCTGCTGCACCGCTTGCTGGAAGACCTCGCACCGGGCACGCGCATCATCCTCACCGGGAGCGGGACACACGATCCGGCGGAGAAGACCCCGGTCACACCCCCCGAACATGCCGATGCGCGGCGGCTAGCCTACCCCGACACCGACCCGACCCTGCCCCAAGCCCCCCGCAAGCAGGCGTTCCGAGCCTATTCGTCGTCGAAACTCGCCTGCATCATGGTCGCCCGGCACCTCGCGACGCTGCGTCCCGACCTGTCGGTAATGTCCTTCGATCCCGGCTATGTGCCGTGGACCGGCCTCGGCCGCTCGAACCACCCGATCATCGCCGCGCTGGTCAGCCTGATCCTGCCGCGCACCATGGCGCGCGACCGTTCGAGCACCGTGCCCCTGTCGGGCGGCTACCTCGCCGAACTCGCAACGTCGCCCGGCCATGCCGGGGAGCACGGCACCTACTGGTCGGTGCGCAAGCCGAACCTTGTCGCGATCCAGCCCTCGCCGCTGGCACGGGACGATGCGGCGGCGGCGCGGCTGTGGGAGGACAGCCTCGCGATCCTCGGTTTCGGCTGATCCTCAGGCGTTGCGGATGCTGAGGCCGCCGTCGACGGGGATGGCCGCGCCGGTGATGTAGCTGGCGGCCGGGAGCACGAGGCTGAGGATCACGTGCGCCACTTCCTCGGGCTCACCGTAGCGGTGGAGCGCGGTACGGCGCCTGGCGAAGATCGCCTTGTGCTCCTCGGGCAGGCGCGCGGTCATGGCGGTGCGGATCGGGCCGGGGCACACGCAGTTGACCGTGATCCCCTCCGGCCCGAGGTCGACCGCAAGGCCCCGGGTGAGACCGATCACGCCGGTCTTGGCCGCGACATAGGGGCTGTCCCCCGGCATCGCGCCCAATCCTTCGGTCGAGGCGATGTTGACGATCCGCGCCGCGTCGCTCTGCCTAAGGAAGGGCAGAGCGGCACGCACCATGCGCTGGTGCGCGGTGAGCATCACCCCGAGCGCGCGGTGCCAGACCTCCTCGTAAGCCGCGTCGTCGAGCGCACAGAAGCTCGAGACGCCCGCGTTGTTGAGGACGATGTCGATACGTCCGAAGTCGGCGGCGATCCGCGCGACGGTGCGGGCGATGGCCTCCCCGTCCGACACGTCGAGCGCATAGGCGCGCGCGCCGCTCCCGCACTCGGCCGCGACCGCGTCGCAGGCAGCCTGGTCGAGATCGGTGACCGCGACCTGGGCACCCTCGGCTGCGAACAGCCTTGCGGCGGCGCGGCCCATGCCGCTCGCCGCGCCGGTGACGATCGCGACGCGCCCGGCGATCGAGCGCGAGAAGCTGGGCTCGGTCATCGGGCCCACCTCACCGGAACGGCGGTTCGTTGAAGGCGCGCAGCTTGCGCGAATGGAGCCGGTCGCCCTCGTCGCGCAGCATCGCGCAGGCGACGAGGCCCATCTGGAGGTGCGCGGCGATTGCCTCCTCGTAGAACTTGTTGGCCTGCCCCGGCAGCTTGATCTCGCCGTGGAGCGGCTTGTCCGAGACGCACAGCAGCGTTCCGTAGGGCACGCGGAAGCGGAAGCCCTGCGTGGCGATGGTGGCGCTTTCCATGTCGATCGCGATCGCGCGGCTCTGCGAGAAGCGCTTCGCCGAGGAAGAGTAGCGCAGCTCCCAGTTGCGGTCGTCGGTGGTCACGACCGTGCCGGTGCGCATGCGCTGCTTGAGGTTTGCGCCCTGCACGCCCGAGACCTGCTCGGCTGCCGCTGCCATAGCCTGCTGCACTTCAGCGATCGGCGGGATCGGCACCTCGGGCGGGAGCACGGCATCGAGCACGTGATCGTCGCGCAGATAGGCATGAGCGAGCACGAAGTCGCCGATCTTTTGCGTGGAGCGAAGCCCGCCGCAGTGGCCGATCATCAGCCAGGCGTGCGGGCGCAGCACCGCGAGGTGATCGCAGATCGTCTTGGCGTTCGACGGGCCGACGCCGATGTTGACGAGGGTGATCCCCGATCCGTCCTCGCGGATCAGGTGGTAGGCCGGCATCTGGTGGCGGCGCCAGGCGGTATCGTTCAATTGCCCCTGCGCGTGCGCCGTCGGCTCGCGGATGTCGAGCCCGGCCGCCCCGGTCAGCGCCACGAAACCGTCCGTGCCGATCTGCTGCGCCCCCCAATTGACGAACTCGTCGACGTAGCGGTGGTAGTTGGTGAAGAGGATGTAGTCCTGGAAGTCGCTCACCTCGCTCCCGGTGTAGTGCTTGAGGCGCGCGAGCGAGTAGTCCGTGCGCAGCCCGTCGAACAGCGACAGCGGGATGTCCGAGGTGCTCTCGATCTCGATTCCGTCGGCAAGCTCGTCGCCGATTAGTGCAAGATCGGTGGAAGGGAAGTGCGCCGCGATGTCCTGCGGCGAAATGCCGACCATCGCCGCCCCGGCCTCGCCGTCGAGGACGTAAGGGAAGGGGATTTCCTGGCGCGAGCGGGAGACGGCGATGTCGACGTCGTAGGCGCTTGCGATCAGTTTGAGCTGCTCGCTGAGATATCGCGCGAAGAGATCGGGGCGGGTGATGGTGGTGACATAGGTCCCCGGTATTTCGAGCCGCCCGAAGGCACGGGCGCGGTCGCGCGGGGCGCCGATGCCGTTGTAGTGCAGGATAATTTGCGGATAGGCGTAGCTGCCGTCGGCGCGCCGCGCCGGAGGGGGAAGGGTGCCGTCGCGGCCGAAGGCGATGACGTCCTCGCGCAGGGCGCGCACCGCGTCGTCGTAATGTTGCTGGAGTTCCTCGAGGATCCGCGGAATGTCGATCATGGCAGTTGGTCTGCTCCTCTTGTGTTATCGTTGTGTGGCGGCACCTTCGCGCGTGCGGGCGCCGTTTACAAGAAGGGCGCGAAGATCGTGGTGATCTTCGCGCCCCGCTGTGTTTCGTCGGCGAAAGGCCGTGAGGATCAGGCGTCCTCGCCGCCTTCGAGCAGCTCGGCCGGGATCTCGCCCGGCTCGAGGCCGGTGTCGATGCGGGTCGCTTCGGCCTGCTCTTCGATCTCGCGCTGTTCGTCGGCGAACATCTGGGCGAGCACGTCAACGCCTTCGCTCTGGAGCTTGGCTTCGTCGTCCGAGCGGGCGACGTTCGCCTTCACGGTCACGCGCACTTCCGGATGCAGGGCGATGGTCACGTCATGCATGCCGATGGTCTTGATCGGCGCGCCGAGGATGACCATGCGCTTGTCGACCGAATGGCCCTGTTCGGCGAGCCCGGCGACGATGTCGCGCACGCTGACCGAACCATAGAGCTGACCGGCGTTCGAGGCGGCGCGGATCAGCACCACTTCTGCGCCCGAGACCTTCTCACCCAGGCCTTCGGCCACGGTGCGACGCTCGGCGTTTTCCTTCTCGAGGCGCTCGCGGTTCGCTTCGAAGACCTTCTTGTTGGCTTCGTTGGCGCGAAGGGCCTTCTTCTGCGGGAGCAGGAAGTTGCGCGCATAGCCGTCCTTCACGGTGACCACGTCGCCGATCGAGCCGAGCTTTTCGATGCGCTCAAGGAGAATGATATCCATGTGTCCTTCTCCTCTTACTTCACGATGAAGGGCAGCAGGCCGATCTGGCGCGCGCGCTTGATCGCCTGGGCCAGCTCACGCTGCTTCTTGGCCGAAACGGCGGTGA
>JBJTSG010000086.1:0-4650 GCA_046076505.1 Erythrobacter sp.
GTCGCGCGGTCGGCAAGGCCTGCGCCTTCACGCAGCACGCCGAAGTTGTTCGACAGCACGTGGTTCTGGTCGCCGAGGAACGGGAAGGTCAGCTTGCCGATCTTGTCCGAGGTGTCGCTCCACGCCTTGTGGCTGAAGTGCGTGTCGGTCGAGACGGCATAGACTTCGACGCCCATCGCCTGAAGGGTGGCGTACTTTTCGCCCATGTCTTCCAGCTCGGTCGGGCACACGAAGGTGAAGTCGGCCGGGTAGAAGAAGAACACCGACCACTTGCCGGCGAGATCGGCGTCGGTGACGGTGAAGAAGTCCTTGCCCTTCTGGAAGGCGGTGGCGGTGAACGGCTTGATGGTCGAACCGATGATACCCATGGGAGTCTGTCCTTATAGTGGGTCGAGAGAGAAAACGGGTCGTTTCCGACGCTGCCCAGATAGTGATTTGCGCGCTGCACAAAAGTTGATTTGTGCGATGGCGTAAATCGGTTTTTTCAATCAGTGCGCCGGGAACCAATCGGAAAAGCCTCTGAGGCCGATTGTGTTCCCGCGGGGTGCGTCAGCGCGTGACCATCTGGGCCGTCACTGCCCGATCTGTCCCCGGTGCAGCAGTTTGTGATCGGCCAGCACCAGCGCCATCATCGCCTCGACCACGGGGGTGCCGCGGATGCCGACGCAGGGGTCGTGGCGGCCCTTGGTGACGACCTCGACCGCCTCGCCCGCGGAATTGATCGATTCCACCGGGGTGAGGATCGAGGATGTCGGCTTGAACGCCACCCGGCACACCACCGGCTGGCCGGTCGAGATGCCCCCCGCCGTGCCGCCTGCATGGTTGGCGAGGTAGATAGGCTTGCCGTCCGGCCCAGGGCGCATCCGGTCGGCGTTCTCTTCGCCCGTCAGGCGCGCGGCCTCGAAGCCGTCGCCGATCTCGACACCCTTCACCGCATTGATGCTCATCATCGCGGCGGCGAGGTCGCTGTCGAGCTTGGCATAGATCGGCGCGCCCCAGCCTGCGGGGACGCCGGTGGCGACACATTCAACGATCGCGCCGAGCGACGATCCGGCCTTGCGCGCGGCATCTACCTTCTGTTCCCAGCGCTTCGCCGCCGCGGCGTCGGGGCAGAAGAAGGGGTTGTTGGCGATCTCGGCGTAGTCGATGGCGGCAGGGTCGATCCAGTCACCGCCGAGTTCGCAGACATAGGCGGTGATCGTGACCTCCGGGATCACCAGCCGCGCCACCGCGCCCGCTGCCACCCGCGCCGCGGTTTCGCGCGCGCTCGAACGCCCGCCGCCGCGATAATCGCGGATGCCGTATTTGGCGTCATAGGCGTAGTCGGCGTGGCCCGGGCGGTATTGCTGGGCAATCGCGGAATAGTCCTTCGAACGTTGATCGGTGTTCTCGATCATCAGGCTGATCGGTGTGCCGGTGGTCTTGCCCTCGAACACGCCCGAGAGGATCCGCACCAGATCATCCTCGCGCCGCTGGGTGGTGAAGCGGCTGGTGCCCGGCTTCCTTGCATCCATGAAGGGCTGGATGAACTCCTCCGAGATCGCGAGCCCCGGCGGGCACCCGTCGACCACCGCGCCCAGGGCCGGCCCGTGGCTCTCGCCCCAGGTGGTGAAGCGCAAGACGCGCCCGAAGGTGTTCCAGCTCATGGGGCATCGCTTTTGCGGAACTCCGGCGATTTGTCCACTTGTCGTCATTGCGAGCAAAGCGCGGCAATCCAGATCGGATCGCGCAACGCTCTGGATTGCCGCGCGGCTGCGCCGCTCGCAATGACGATAACCTTGTCTGACGTCTGGACTGTTCTTGTTCTGTCCGCCAAACCCTGCGTTCAGGTAGCGAAGCGGCAGCGCAGCAAGGACTCATGATCGCCAAACTCTCAGGCAGGCTCGATGCGACCGGCGAGGACTGGGCGGTGGTCGACGTCGGCGGGGTGGGATACCTCGTCCACTGCTCGAGCCGTACGCTGGCCGCGCTGGGCGAGGTGGGCGAAGGCTGCACCGTCCACACGCAGTTGCAAGTGAGCGAGAACGACATGCGCCTGCTCGGCTTCGCCGACAGCGCCGAGCGCGACTGGTTCCGGCTGCTGACCGGCGTGCAGGGTGTGGGGAGCAAGGTCGGTCTCGCGATCCTCTCCGCGCTCTCGACCGGCGAACTGCGCGACGCCTGCGGAAGAGGCGACGCGGCGATGGTGGCGCGGGCGCAGGGCGTAGGGCCGAAGCTGGCGGGGCGGATCGTCAACGAGCTGAAAGACAAGGCGGGCGGGATGCCAGGCGGTTCGGGCGGGTTCGCAGTTTCTGCCGCCGCCGCCCCCGCAGCTGGCAAGGGCGCGGACGCGGCGAGCGCGCTTGAGAACCTCGGCTTCAAGCCTGCAGTGGCCGCACAGGCCGTGGCGCGGGCTTTGGAAGAGTTGGGCGAGGGCGCGAGCGAGAGTGACCTCATACGCGTGGCGCTGAAGAAGGCGGCGGGGTGATGGGGCGGTTTTTCTCTCTGATTGTGGTCATCCTTCTTTCAGCGGTTGCAGTCGCAATTCCGCACAACGGCAATGAGGTCGCTGCAGCGCCCGCTGGCGACCCGATCGATTACGCCAAAGCGATTATGTTGGATGCGGAGTCGCTGGCTGAAGGCGGCATTGGACAGGCATATGCACTATTGATCGAACAATCGACTGATCTCAAAGTGGATTGGCTGCCGCTCGACGAAAACTTCGAAGGCCAGGAACAAGGTTCCGACGAAGGTCTCAGCTACCGCGTGACGTTGGGTGGGAAAACCGACTTTGTGTTTGGCAGTCCTCCCGGCCAAGACCATTGGGCCATGGCGACAGCGACGTTCTTTGACATCGTCAATCGCCAGCTCGTTGATCGGCCATTCAAGTTTTACGCACTTATGGAAGGAAACGACCTCCAGGCAATCGCGCTCACCGAGAAGGAGTTCGCGGCGGCGAAGCGGTATCACGCGGGCACCCGCTACGGCCCCTACCTGCCCACCAAGACGCCGCCTCATTATGGCGCTCCACAATGAACAATCCGGACCTGACACCCACCCGCCAGCCCGGCGACCCCGACGCAGCCCTTCGCCCGCGGCGGCTCGCCGAATTCGTCGGGCAGGAGGCGGCCAAGGGGAACCTTGCCGTCTTCATCGCCGCCGCGCGGGCGCGGGGGGAGGCGATGGACCACACGCTGTTCTTCGGCCCGCCCGGCCTCGGCAAGACCACGCTCGCGCAGATCATCGCGGGCGAGCTTGGCGTCGGCTTCCGCGCCACCAGCGGCCCCGTCATCGCCAAGGCGGGCGATCTTGCCGCGCTGCTCACCAATCTTGAACCGCATGATGTGCTGTTCATCGACGAGATCCACCGTCTCTCCCCCATGGTCGAGGAGGTGCTCTACCCGGCGATGGAGGACCGCGCGCTCGACCTTATCATCGGCGAGGGGCCCTCGGCGCGCTCCGTCCGCATCGACCTGCCGCCCTTCACCCTGATCGGGGCGACCACGCGGCAGGGGCTGCTGACCACGCCCTTGAGGGACCGCTTCGGCATCCCGGTCCGCCTCAACTTCTACACCCACGACGAGCTCGACCGGGTGGTGACCCGCGCTGCCAGGCTGCTCGGCCTCGCCATCGAGCCCGAAGGCGCGCGCGAGATCGCGCGGCGTTCGCGGGGCACGCCGCGCGTCGCGGGGCGCTTGCTCAGGCGGGTGCGCGACTTCGCCGATGTCGCGGGGGCGGCGAGCGTCACCCGCGCGGTCGCTGACGAGGCGCTAACACGGCTCGAGATCGACCGCCTCGGCCTCGACCTCATGGACCGCCGCTACCTCACCATGATCGCTACCACCTACAAGGGCGGGCCCGTCGGGATCGAGACGCTGGCGGCAGGTCTCGCCGAGCCGCGCGACACGATCGAGGAGGTGGTCGAGCCCTACCTCATCCAATTGGGTCTCGTCGCCCGCACCGCGCGGGGGCGGGTGCTCAACAACGCCGGCTGGGCGCATCTCGAGATGACCCCGCCCAGAGAATCACCCGGCACTCAGGGCGGACTGTTCGAGGACTGACGCAGGCCCTTCGCGTTAACTTCTCTCCTAACGACCCTTCCATTTTCGGTACCAGTTCGGGACAGCGACCCCGAAAACCGCGCGAATCCGCCCGAATCCGGGCGTCGCCTGCGGGTGCAAATGGTTAATCCGCATTGCCCCTGTGTCTCATATGGCATCACAAGAAGGCTGGAATTGAAGGGACGTGCAGGACCCATGTCCGGCGCCCACAGGGAAACAGGGTAAGAACCATGTCGCTCAAGATGGCCATCGCGAAACTGTCAGCCGCTGCGGCGGGTGTGGCGTTGTTGCAAGGCGGCGCGGTGCGCATGGCCGAGCCGATGAACACCGATGCGCCCGACTTCTCGACCAACATCGACGGCAAGCTGATCAAGGTCGATCCGGTCAGCGGCGCGCGTTACATCAAGACCCGCGAGCGGATCATCCCGACCCCGCCGGAGGAGCGTCGCCGGCGGATCGTCGAGCGCACCATCGAATGCCAGCCGATCGGCCCCGGCGGCGCCAGCCGGCCCGCGGGCGTGGTCCAGGCCTATGTCGACACCCGTGAGTGCCCGCCGCTGCAGCAGGTCGCCTACATGCCTGCGCCGCTGCCGGCCCTGCCGCCGATCAC